>JALONZ010000602.1 GCA_025454675.1 Anaerolineae bacterium
AACCCGACCCAGATGAGCCACCAGAGCCAGAACCGCCCCCGCCAAAGCGTGAGCCAGAACTGCCAGACCCACCAAATGGGGATGTGCTACCAGAACCCGACCCAGATGAGCCACCAGATGACCCGCCACTCCCGCCAAAACGTGAGCCACTATCACCTGATGAGCCACCAGAGCCAGAACCGCCCCCACCAAAGCGTGAGCCAGAACTGCCAGAGCCACCAAATGGGGATGTGCTACCAGAACCCGACCCGGATGACCCGCTACCAAAGCGCGACCCACCACCGGGTAAACCGCCCCCGCTCCCACTGCCACTACTACTACCAGAAAACGGATTGATTGCGCCACTTAATCGTCGTGGAGCATCATCATCATCCTCTTCGTAGTCATCATCTTCATCATAATCATCATCGTTATAAAAAGCCATTTGTGTTTCCCTTCACATTTTGCATCATTAGAAGCAAAAAGAGCGTGCGGTGTTGGTTATTTTAACCCATGCTAACTATACCATAAATTTACCATTTTGACGATAAATACTGTACGGACGTTCTATTCTAATGATATTAGAATTTCTAAGTGATGTCAATCAATTTGGCTGTTATTTTGCCCTAAAGAGGGGATTTTTCCAAATAGGTGATTGGTAGGGGAATGTGATGCGCCCCTACCAACATCATTATCACACGAGGCGGTCAATATCGTGCAAATCATCGAGCAAAATATACCCCTCGCGCAGGGCTTTGAGCGCGGTGGCATAACGGTCTTTGCTCCCCAATTTTTTCATGATATTGGCAATTTGCTCAATTAGTTCAATGAGAGGGATATTCAATTCTTTTGAAATTTGTTCGTTTTCTTTGCCCGATGCAATTTGTAACAACACTTTTTGGTCAGAATCGGTCAGGCGCACACTATCGGGGGCTTGGTCAGATAAGACACCACCCACAATTTTTTCTGCGACACCGCGCCCCAATACCAATTGTCCTTGTGCCACTTTTTTAAGACCTTCCACCAAATCGGATTCATCCGCCGATTTGAGGATATAGCCATGCGCCCCTGCGCGGAGTGCGCGGACGATATAGGCATCTTCTTCGCGCCCTGTGAGGATGAGTACCTTCACACTGGGGACAGTCTTGCGGATTTCTGGCAAAATATCCAATCCGCTACGGATGGGCATATTGAGGTCGAGTAATAATACATCGGGTACAATCGAAACGGTTTGTTGTAATGCCGATTCGCCATCACCCGCTTCTGCCACAATCACAAATTCTTCATGCGTTTCCAGCAGATTTGCCAATGATTTGCGTAAGATGGTGTGGTCATCTGCCAAAATGAGGCGTAAAGTGCGTTTGCGTGTGCCACTATCACGTTTTTGGGCGGCGGTTTGCAGGGTATCTGCCCATGCAGGGCGTTTATGCGCCGTATCTACATCAATCGGCTGAACATCTTCTGCGCTTGGGTTCAACGCCGATTCCAGCGCACTGGCTAATGCCGCGCCCGATTGATAACGCCGATTGGCATTTTTTTCTAGGGATTTGAGGATGACATTTTCCAGCGCAACTGGCAATGTTGGGACAATATTCCGCAATGGGGGAGCGGCTTGTTTGACTTGTTGCAGGAGCAATGCGCCAATATCATCGGCATTGAAGGGCAATTGTCCGGTCGCCATTTCGTATAACACAATACCGAGCGAATAAATATCGGTGCGGTTATCCAGCTTCATGCCTTGTGCTTGTTCAGGCGATAGATAAGCAGGCGTGCCGATGACCATGCCATGTGCCGTGACTCGTTTGGCATCATGAGGCAATGCCAAGCCCTTTAATGTCACGATGAATAATTTGCCGTTCATGGGCATATTGTAACGCATTGGCAATCTGGCTACCCAAATCCACAATCACCTCTGGGGATGACGGGACATATGCGGATAGCGACAAGCCATCTACATATTCGACCACCAAAAAGTGGCGGTCGCCTTCTTGGTCAATATCAAAAATTGCCATGATATTGGGGTGATTGAGCTTTGCCGCCGATGTTGCTTCCTGAAAGAAGCGTTTGCGTGTGCTTTCGCGCACATGAGGTAACAACATCTTAATGGCGACTTCACGTTCTAGGCGCTCATCAAAGGCTTTATAAACTGTTGCCGTAGACCCATCACCAAGATGTTCACGGATTTCGTAACGGTTACGTAGTTTGTGTCCAATCATCGAATTTATCAATCGTTTTTAACCTGCCATGCTCTCAATGATACCACAATGTTAGTTATTCCGCACAAATTTTGGTCAAGACAAATGAGAATTTTTTCGGTTATGATGAAGGTGAATGCGTAACCTTATTCATTGGAATGCGGTAATCTTTTATATCAGCCCCATTCCGCCCATTAAAGAGGTTGATGTGAATCGCGTTGAAGAGCAACGCTTAGTAAAATTGGCACAAAACGGTCATACAGATGCGTTTGCACAGCTTTATCGGGCGAATGTGCAACTGGTTTTTCGGTATCTATATTATCGGCTCAATGATGTGCAATTGGCAGAAGATTTTACGGCGGATGTATTCACCCGTGCCTTCAAAGATATGAAGTCCTATCAGGATATGGGTAAGCCGTTAATGGCGTGGTTATATCGGATTGCCCATGCGCGGTTGGTAGATTATTACCGACAAAGTGGTCGGCGGGGCATAGATGGCGAATTGGATGAGGCGATACAAGTCCAATCCAGCCCAGAAGGTGCAGATGCAAATTTGCTCCGTAAACAAATGGCGCAAGCCTTGCACCAAGCCATTGCCCAATTGATACCATCCCAGCAACAAGTCGTCTTATTGCGCTTTATAGAAGAAAAAAATTTGGAAGAAACTGCATTGATTATGGATAAAAAAGCGAATGCCATCAAAGCCCTACAACACCGCGCCCTCAAAACATTAGGGCAAATTTTGAAGCAGATGGGTTTTGATAGCGATGAATTTTTGGCGGGATTATCATGACCACTGATGAACAATATGCCGATATATTAGCCTTATGTTTGGATGCAGTTTTGGGCGAACATCTGAGTATTGAGGCGTGCATCCAACAATATCCGCAATATGCCGATGCACTTCGGCGTGAATTGCGTCTTGCCTTGCTGACAACAAAACTTAAACCGCCAAAATTGGCGGATGCGCGGGTGAGTGCGC
>JALONZ010000088.1 GCA_025454675.1 Anaerolineae bacterium
AAATTGGTCTATTTTTTCATTTTAGGTATCGGTGCGGTATTCACACTCATTCAAACCACACAAGGCAATTTAATTGGCAATGATGCAGGTGCAATGCGGATTGCGATGGTCATCGGCACAGCCTTACTACCCATGTTTTTATACCGCGAAATTGTTAATGATTTGAATACCAGCCTAATAACAGTGCGGGCGCATACACCAACTCCCCCACCGCCACCCGCCCCTGTCGCCTCAGAAGTTCCGGCATTATCCCCCGCAGGACGTGAATCGGTTCAACTATTACGCGCCCTGGGCATTATGTTAGATAGCACATCGGCAACGTTGCCAAATGCGATTCTTAAAGCTGTGATTGATATGATTAAAGTGGATGTGGCGGCGTTATTGCGTTTTAAGGATGCCAATTATGCCGATGTCATTTCGGCATATGACCGCATTTTTGAACGTGAATCATCTGGAATGTCTATCAATTTGAATAACCAACCGACATTAGTCAATAGCTTTGAGCGTCGCGCCCAACGTCCATTATTAATAGACCGCAATCATGATGAATTACACGATTTATATACCCGACTCGATATTGAAGCGATGGGTCCTGCTTATTTCCAACCCCTCACTAAAGATAATCAAGTTGTGTCGGTTTTGGTTGTGGCATTGCCTTATACCAATCGTGAATTGACGAAAGCCGAAGAGAGTTTGCTTAAAGGAATCGGGGTTATTGCCGCCAATTTGCTTCAATTGGCATATGTGGCACAAGATGCGCGGATGATTGCCGAAGAAAATGCCATTCAACAAATGGTCAGTCGCGCATTGACAATGCAACCTGTGAACGATGCCGAGCGCAAATCAAAACAAAATCTACAAGCCGATTTGGATGAAGCACGCCAACAAATTGCCAAATTAAATGGCGAAATTGACCGCTTAAAATCCGCAGTGAATCGTGAGCAAAAACGTGTCTCGGATGAATTAGGCGATAGTCAAGAAGCCCTTAGCGTATCTCAACGCATGTTAGCCTTAAATGTGACCAATGAAACTTTGCGTCAAGAACGCGATACCCTCATTCACCAATTACAACAAGCCGAAGTCGCGTTACATGCCGCCTTAAATACACCTGATGAGAATCGTTATAAAGATTATGTCGAAAATCTCAGACATGAAAAAGCCAGCCTAGAAGCCCAAAAGGTTGCGTTGCAGGTTCAATTAGACGAATTACGCGCCAATGACCGTTTAATGATGCCCTCTGATTTCAAAGATATGATAGACCGCATGATTATTGACCGTGATAACCTGATTAAAGAGCGTGATGCGCTGGAATTGCGCTTGAATGGGGTTAATGAACAACTACGTGAAATCGGTGTTGAGCAAGGGACCGATGGACTGGTCAAATTGGTTGCTCAACTCACCGACCAACGTTCAGATTTGCAAACACAAAATAATGCCTTACAAATTAATTTTGCCACTTTATTGGCAGAACGTGAACAACTGAAAAATCAGCATGAACATCAACAAGAACGCGATACTCTGATTCAAAACTTGCGAGCCGAATTGCAGAATTTAGCCAATGACCGCGAAGTTGCTATTCGCCAACGCGATGATATTCGCACCGAATTTGATACGGTTAAACAAAATTTGCGGGTGTTTAAGGCGAAGTGGGCGCAATTGCAAGCCCAAGTAGATGCCTATGCCAAAGAAAATCGTGCTTTACGCGGTCATCAACCCATCTCTCCCACCGAACAAGTTTCTATAGATATGGTGCAATCGGTGAGTAAATATGCAACAGAAAATGCCGACTTGCTCCTTGCGTTGGTGCAAGAATTACGCACACCCATGACCTCTATCACGGGCTATGTGGATTTACTCCTGAGTGAGGCATCGGGGATTTTGGGCGAAATGCAACGCAAATTTTTGCAACGGGTGGCGACTAATGTCAATCGGCTGGGGCTGATGCTCGATGACCTTATCCAGATTACCGAACTGGATACCGGTCATTTATCTTTCAAACCTGCGCCCATAAATATTCCTAATTTGATAGAGGATATTATCACCCATACATCCTTGCATTTCAGAGAGAAGGGTCTAACAGTCAATCTGAATGTGCATGATAACATCCCCGATATTGAAGCCGATAAAGATGCCATTGAGCAAGTCTTTTTACAATTGCTGAATAATGCCTTTTTGGTATCGCCACCCAACAGCCAAATCGGGATTCGTGCTAGTAAGCGTCATGCCAGTATTAATGGCGATGATAAGATTGATTGCCTGATGGTGACAATTGAGGATAAAGGTGGTGGTATTACAGAAGAAGATATTCCGCGTGTGTTTGCCCGCAAATATAAGGCAAAAAATCCGCTTATCAGTGGCTTGGGTGATACAGGCGTTGGGTTATCTGTCGCAAAAGCCCTCATTGAGGCACAAGGTGGGCAATTATGGGTGGAATCACGCACCAATATAGGCAGTAGTTTTAGCTTTTTGCTCCCGATTCATAATCCGTTGATGGTAAAGGTGAATGGGCATGACTCGTAATATCCGCGATGAATTGATGACGGCGATTTTTGTGCTGGGGGGGATTATGTTGGCAATTGTCGGTGTGATTGCCCTTTCCACATCTTCCCCTACCCCAGATGTTGCTGTTCCTACTACTGTGAGTATGGTGGAAGAATCACCTGTCAACCCCACACCATCACCAACCGCCATTGATGCAACGGCGCAAACCGTCATCAATACCAGCACGTCCAGCGCCAATACAACCCCAACGCTATCGGCGTTACAATCATCCGCATTGGCAACCTTAACTGCATTTGCCGCCATTCCAACCCGAACCCACACGCTATCACCAACCCCAACCAATACATTTATCGTTCCAACGGCGACACCCCGCATCTTGATTACACCTATCGCAACCGTGACCACTCGTCCGACCAATACTGTTGTGCCACCGAGTGCGACCACTAACCCTACCAATACCCCTATTCCGCCTACTGAAACACCACCACCGACCAATACGCTTGTGCCAGCAACCAACACCCCACGCCCTACCAATACCCCTATTTCGCCCACTGAAACACCACCACCGACCAACACACCGAATGCTACAGCGACATCGGCATTACCTCCAATTTTATTATCTGCGGAAGGGTGCTTAAACCCGTCTATTCAAATCACATTCCCACAGCCGAATCAGCGCCTCACAGAGTCATTCGAGGTCATTGGCACAGCAACATTACCGAATTTTGGGTTATATCGCATCGAAATTCGTCCCGATTCTGCCCTCACCTATCAACGTGTTGTTGGGGCGCAACAAGTCATTTATGCTGATGTTTTAGCAGAAATTGACCCTAATCAATACCCCGATGGTATTTATTGGATTCGCTTAGTGGTGGTGGATAATCGCGGGAATATTGCCGAAAATGGAACATGCGCTATCCCTACGCTTTTTGAATGAGGCTACTCATTTGGGATGAGATGGACTAAACTTACCCCGCTAAAACCCTAATTTCGGTTGGAGAATGATTATGCGTATCCTCATTTCTAGTATTGGCTGGTTTGCCCGCACATTACTATTTCGTGTTATCCCATTAATGCTTATCGGCGCAATCATTTGGTCGGGCGTGCAGGTGGTGAATGCGTTTGGTCGTCAATTGACCGAGCGTAATGCGTATGAATCAGAACAATCCAGTTATTCTGGTACCGCGACATTCATCGCACTCAATCAACCAACTGCAACTTATACCGCAACTGCCACATCTACCCCAACCAGCACCCCATCGCCAACACCAACGCATACTGCCAGTCCGACTGCAACGGCGACCAGTACGCCTACTGAAACGCCTAGCCCTACAGAAACCCCTTCTCCAACCATAACACCCAGCGAAACACCAACATCAACCGAAATACCCCAATTGATGAACTCGGCGCAATTATTTGTGACCAATACCCCGCGTCCTGTGACTTTTGCGACTGTTACACCAGTTTCGACTCAGGAAAATACGCCTGAACCGGCAACGACAACCCAAGCCCCAATTTTTGCATCAGCGACACCACAACCGACAGCAACCACGCAAATTCAGCCATCGTTCACGCCTACCCCTGCCCCAACCAATACCGAATTGGTGGCATTACCAACCATTAGCGCCACAAATCCGTTGCCAACGTTGTTATTCCCGCGTGATGTTGAACCCGGTTTGGTGTTGGGTGGTACAGCCGTCCCTACGCAGGTGGCAACTGTCCAACGCGATTATAATTTGGTAAATATCATCCTTCTGGGCGGGGACAATGAACTCACGACCGATGGTAGTGTTCGCACAGATACCATGATTATTGTTTCGATTAATCGAGACACCAATACGGTTAATATGCTCAGTTTCCCGCGCGATTTGTATGTTTATATCCCCACACCGAGCGGAATGATGAATCGTCTGAATGTGGTTTATGGTGTCGGTGAGAGTATTGGTTATACAGGTGGTGGATTCGGTTTATTGCGTCAAACCATCTTCTATAATTTCGGCATCAATGTTCACTACTATGTCAAAGTAGATTTTACAGGTTTCAAGACGATTATTGATACCATTGGTGGGGTTGGCATCTCGGTAGATTGTACCTATCAAGATTATGCCCTGATTGGCGCGGAATTGCCCGATAATATGACCGATTTGGGCGATGGATTATATCAATTGGGTGTCGGTCATTATGAGATGAATGGCGCACAAGCCTTATGGTTTTCGCGCACACGTCATAACAGCAGTGATTTTGATAGAGGTCGCAGACAACAACAAGTTTTACGTGCCATTTGGCGCAAGGCACTTGGAACGGTCAACTTGAGCAATGTGACGCAATTATGGGAGCAAGGGATGAGTATCGTTCAAACCGATATGCGCCTAGAGGATTTTATTGGGTTATTGCCGATTGGCTTAGGATTGGACATTAGCCAAATCAATAATTTCACTTTTATCCCCACCTATCACACCACATCATGGACTGCTCCCGATGGTGCGAATGTTCAGTTACCCATTGCTGAACCTGTTACCCAACTGATGAACGATTTTTATCGTCCCCCATCCGAAAATCAATTATTGCTCACAGGGGCAAGTATTGCCGTCTATAATGGCACAACCAATAATTTATGGGATAGAGTTGCGACAGACCGTTTGCTATGGGAAGGATTTTCAGCGATTGCAATGGGCAGTTCTGAAGATACTACCAACCAAGAGACGATTCTGATTGATTATACAGGGCAACAAAAAGGGGGTAGTGTGCGTGAAATTGCCACTATTTTGAATGTCCGCCCCGAAAATGTGATTTCCGAGCCAAACCCAGACCGTACTACTGATTTTGCAGTGATTTTAGGTGCAAATTACAATTCGTGTCAGGGTGGCGTGGTGGATATTAGTGGCAATTGATGAATAGGTAAGGCGGATAAGGGCATCCGCCTTATTTTTTGTTCATTTGAAATCCGCTAACCGTACAAATCGTAGTGTAGGCGCATCAATATTTTCCACGATGCCACTGTTCTTGAGTGCCGATAAAACCTCTTTTGCTTCTTCTGTGGATAACCCCAATACATCTTGTAATGCGCCCATGCTAACCCAACCCAGATAAGCACATAATGCACGCGCTTGTTGGAGTGTGGTGCTGGATACGGTGCTTGGCAGTCCTACCGATTGATTAATAATAGATTGGGCGCGTGCATCTGTTGGCATTTTGAGCATCTGTGTCACACCAGTTCTGCCACTTACTGGGGTCTGTGGTGTGGTTTCACCTTTACGACTTTGAATCGCATTTTGCCAATAGGTAATGGCACGATTCAGTTCATCTTGTGAGATTGCACAAACTTCAATAGGAGTCGCTTCTTCCCCGATGAGGATAAACGCATCCACAAATCGCATCAATGACCCATGAAAATTTTCAATTTTTTCTGGGTATTTCCCTGCCGAATTACGACTGAGAATTTTAATCGGAAATTTGGCTTGAATACGGTTAGGGATATGTGCATTATCCAATTGTGCCGCCGTCATGATGACATGAATCCCAATTTTTGCCCCATCTTCCAAAAGCGATTGTGCTAGTGGAATCCAGCGGTCTTTGCTTTGCATCCAGCGTTCATCTGATACCGAATCAATCACCAAAATAATGCGAGGTAATGACGGTTTTTGATTGCCTCGCAAATAATTATTGTACGCATCCAATGTGGTGACATTTGCCTCAGAAAAGCCAACTCGCCTACGTTCTGCTTCTTTGATGAATCCATCAATCAGTTTAATTCCATCTTCGGGTTCGGTCATCATCTTACCAAGCAGATGAGGCACATTTAATACAGGTTTGAGCGCATTGGCACTATCACCAGCCACTGCAATCCGAATTTCACTGGGGGTATTCAACAAAGTGAGCAAAAATATCATATTTTGCAATACATGAAACTTCGCCCCCTCTGTGCCGATGAGGAGTAAGCCATCTAATGTTGCTAAATCATGCAAAATCAATTGCTGGTTTAGTGTATTCCCTAAAATCATGGCTAATGTGGATGGGTTATCCCGATACGCATTGCGGAGCATTAAGCGCCGTAAGTTGAGTGGCGCGTGATTATCTGTTCGCAACAAAATGCCAATTGCATCAGGGTTATCAGGTGCAACAGGCATAAAGCCAAGTTTCCATTGACGGTTTTCTTCCGCCAATTGACCAATACTTTTGCGGATTTCATTCGGCGTGACTGTTCGCCGATTGCCAATACGCCCTACCGATTCTGGTTTGGCGACAAATAAGGTATAAGATGGGGTTGGTAAAATATCAATAATTTTCACGGGGGTTTCTAAATCCGCGAGTTTAGTTTGTAATGAATTCATTTGCTCCCGTATATCCGATTCAGATAACGGTAGACCACTACCCTGTTCCAAAATATCGGCAATGGTGGGGGTGAGCCAGTGATTATCATCCACACGACTAAATAATTGTGGCATGAGATTTATCCTTTGCGATAACAAGATTCGCGCATATCGCCTATAATAATAACGCAAATTAACCAATAGCACCAAAGGATTTTGTGTGATGAAATTGCATGTAACCTGTTGGATATTGTTTGGATTTCTATGTTTTGGGGCTACGGGCTGTGGTGGTGTTCAGGATAATCAAGAATTATCATCCCTTTTAGTGTTAGCGCCACTTCCAACCAGTT
>JALONZ010000089.1 GCA_025454675.1 Anaerolineae bacterium
TATAAAACGGTTCTTTCCCCCTCTCCAATTTGGAGAGGGGGCAGGGGGGTGAGGTCAAAAAGCAATTTTGTTGTTAAGTTGCTGTATATAGGGGCTTGCCATGGCAAGCCCCTACAGACCCCAAACGGGGATATGCTATGTGATTTTACGCCGTTGCAACGACCACCGAATTATCACCACTGAACGGGTTAGCCACATATTTGTCGGCTTCCCAATCATTGTGCCACTCACCATCAATCAGATAACGGAATTGATAGTCTTTACCGGGCGCGACCTTAATGGCAATGCTAAAACGCCCGTCTTTGAGTTTGTCCATTGGATGTGAAGTTTCGCTCCACTCATTAAAATCGCCGACCAAAAAGGCAGTTGTGGCTTCTTTGATGGCATGGGTATAGAAGGTGACTTTGATGAATTTTCCTTTTTCGACACTTTGTTTTTTGAGCATGTACTACTCCTTAGTCTACTTTTAACGGCGTATGGGAAAGATTGTGAAGAATTTCCCCTTAATCACATTGTATCAGATAAATAAGGTGTTGAAAGAGAAATTTATCACAAATTATCCTACATTTCGTCAAAAGTCATGATAAATAGTGTCATATATCACCTGAATTTGTATACTTTGAACTAGCGCACATGCTATAAACACGCTATGCTTGAGACGATTTTTGTGTGTTTATGCTTCTATTCGCGCACAAAAAGTAATGTTTAAGACGAAACAGGAGTTTCTTGTTCATGGTAAAACCTGTAGCAACAATTAATGTCGTGCCAGATATTCCAAAAAAATTAGCACGACTTCAAGAATTGGCGTATAACTTGCGTTGGGCGTGGGATTATGAAACGGCACGCTTGTTTGCGCGGATTGATAATGATTTATGGCTTTCTGTCGGGCGCAATCCTGTCAGAATGTTGGGCTTGGTCAGTCAAGAACGGTTGGATGCGGTACAAAAAGATGCGGCATTCATGGCGAATTATAATCGGGTGTTAGCCTCATTTGACGAATACATGAGTGCAAGAAATACATGGTTTGATAAGTGGTTTGAAAAGAATTATAAGGGTGCATCACGCCCGCTCATCGGTTATTTTTCGATGGAATTTGGCTTGACCGAATGTTTGCAAAATTATTCGGGCGGGTTGGGCGTTTTGAGTGGCGACCATCTGAAAAGCGCCAGCGATTTGGGATTGCCCTTAGTTGGGATTGGGTTACTCTATCAAGAGGGGTATTTCCAACAATATCTCAATGCGGATGGGTATCAACAAGAACTGTATCCGATTAATGATTTTTCGACCCTGCCAATTACCCTGCAACGTGACGGCGAAGGCAATCCGATAAAAATCAATGTGCCACTCCCCGGTCGTCAACTATATGCCCAAATTTGGAAAGTCCAAGTGGGGCGGGTGGCGTTGTATTTGTTGGATACCAATATTGACGACAATCCGCGTGTGGAAGACCGCAATTTAACCGACCGTTTGTATGGTGGTGATAAACGCACCCGCATCCGCCAAGAAATTTTGGTGGGGATGGGTGGCATCCGCGCATTAGATGCGTTGGGATTGCGCCCAACAGTGTGCCACATGAACGAAGGTCACTCGGCATTTTTGGCATTGGAACGGGTGCGCCAATTGATGACCGAACACGGGCTGTCATTTGGTCAAGCCAAAGAAATTTCTAAGTTGTCGAATGTGTTCACCACGCATACCCCTGTGCCTGCGGGGTTGGAACGCTTCGGTTTTGATTTGATTGATGAACATTTTACCGACCTCATGCGTCATTTGGGACTAACACGCGACCAATTCATTGATTTGGGGCGCGAAGATATGGGGACATATCAATTGTTCTCGATGGCGTTACTCGCACTCAATTTCTCATCTGGGGCGAATGGTGTGGCAAAATTGCACGGGCGCGTCTCGCGCGAGATGTGGAATTATGTTTATCCTGATGTGCCAGAAAAAGAAGTGCCGATTGATTCGATTACCAACGGTGTGCATATGCTCACATGGGTGAGTGGCGAAATGGCGGGCTTATTTGACCGTTATTTAAGCCCAGAATGGCGCACGAATGAATCGGACGCATCCGTATGGGAAACGGTAGACTCTATCCCCGATGGCGAATTGTGGCGCACACATGAACGTCGTCGTGAACGGCTAGTTGCATTTGCCCGCCAACGCTTACGCCAACAATTGATTCGCCGTGGCGCACCGCAATCCGAAGTGGAAGAGGCAGATGAAGTGTTAAATCCCGATACGCTCACGATTGGGTTTGCACGTCGTTTTGCGACCTATAAACGCGCTACGCTCATCTTTGAAGATTTGGAACGGTTTAACCGTTTGGTGAATAATGCAGACCGTCCTGTCCAATTTATTTTTGCGGGCAAAGCGCATCCGCATGATGAACCGGGTAAAGCCTTCATCCGCGAAATTACCCGTGTGGCACACATCCCTGAATTCCGTCATAAAATTGTCTTTTTAGAAAATTATGACATGCTGATTGCGCGTTATTTGGTGCAAGGGGTGGATGTGTGGCTCAATAATCCGCGCCGTCCCAAAGAAGCCAGTGGCACAAGCGGGATGAAGGTCATTTATAACGGTGGTCTGAATTTTAGCATCCTTGATGGCTGGTGGGCAGAAGCCTACGCCGATTTTGGGTCTAGTGTGGGTTGGGCAATTGGCAATGGCGAAGAATATGATGAAGAAAATTGGGAACACCAAGACCGCATTGAAGCCCAAGCCTTGCTGAATGTGTTAGAAACAGACCTCATTCCCACCTTTTATAATCGCGGACGGGATAGCCTGCCACGCGAATGGATTGATAAGGTCAAGGCATCTATGAAACACCTTGCGCCCGTTTTCAATACACGCCGCATGGTGCAAGAATATACTGAAAAGTATTATATGCCGTTGTTTGACCTGACGCGCAAGATGAAATCGCCAGAAGACGAAGCCGCCAAAGCCTATGCGGAATGGCGCTTGGGTTTGGGTAGAGCATGGAACAAAATTAAGGTCAATTCTGTGACTATCTCTGAGCAAGAGGTGAAGGTGGCAGAAAATATCGAAGTGGTGGCGACTGTGAACTTGGGCGACCTGAAACCCGAAAGTGTGCGCGTTGAATTGTACTATGGGCGCTTAGACCTGCGCGGACAAATCAACGATGCCACCAGCGAATCGGTCGAAATGAAAGCGAATGGCAAATCAGACGGGTCGGTATATACCTTTAAGGCACAAGTGCGTTGTGATTCGAGCGGGGATAGAGGCATTTCGGTGCGGATTTTGCCCCAACATGAATTATTGACCACACCGTTCCAACCCCATTTGATTACGTGGGCATGATTCAAAGATTTTATCCCCACCCCCTAACCCCCTCCCCAATTCTTGGAGAGGGGGAATAAAATTTACGCCCTTCCCCTATTTGATGGGGGAAGGGTTGGGGATGGGGGATGTTTTTACCGACCAAATACCAAACGCGGAATATCGCGCAATTTGAACCCTGCACCTGCCAACAAGGTGTGTTCGCGGAACAGACGCGCCGCAAACCACAACATGCCAATTACCGAAATAGTCAAGATGCCAATGCTTAATAGTAATTCGCCAATCGGCACATCAATGATGCTGGTTCGCATGACCATGCCCATCGGTGAGGTGAGCGGGAAGATGCTCAAGAACACGGCGGCGCTACTATTGGGATCTTCAGAAAAAATGAACGAGAGCATTAGTGGGAGCATGGCAGGTAGGATGAACACCGTTGCTAAGGCGGGACCTTCGGTGATGGATGTAGAGAGTGCGCCAATTGCACCGAATGCCGCGGCGAAGAATAAATATCCCAACAAAAAGTAAATGACCAAAATGATAATCGTCTGTGGCGACAGGTTTAATGCTGTCACAAAAGACAAATCACCGCCGAAAAAGATGACTCCAATCAGCACAGCGACAATGTAAATCGCTAACTGCGCCAAGCCTAAAACGCCCAATGCGAGAATTTTGCCTGTTAATAGGCTCATTGGTGTGACGGACGACAATAAAATTTCAATCAGGCGGGTTTCTTTTTCTTCGATGACGGTTTGCATTAAATAGCCATTGGTGCCGAACAGGGCAAGGATGAATAAGAATGCAAATAACCCAACCGCACCACTATTGGCATTTTCATCTACTACGCGGTCGGTTGCTTCTTTTTCGAGTTTATTCACCTGAAATGTGGGCGGAACACCCAATAAGGTGAGTTGTTGTTGGTTCACTTTTTCGCCAATTTGACTGAGGAATAACATGCGAATGGGTGCTTCGCTGATGCTATTGAGCGAAAAATCGGGTATGACACTTTGAATATCGCCTGTTTCGATATAATCTTCGGGGATGATGTAATAGGCTTGAATTTCGCCTGCATCGAGTGCCGCTCGCGCCGATGCTTCATCTTCATAACGGGTGATGGCGCTACTGGCAAATTCGCCAACCGTGGGGAACATGCCCGAATAATCCACATAGCCCGATAATCTAATTCCGCCCGTATCTAAGGCGAGGTTCATCAACTGTTGGGTGGGGTCTTGATTACCTGTGCCAAGACGCAGGACGAATATCAATAAAAATCCAAGCACGGGCAACCCGAACATGCTGAACAAGAAGGCTTTTTTCTTGACGGTACGTAGAATTTCGTACTTAAATACGCTCCAGAATGATTTGCCCATGTTAGGCTTCTGCTCCTTTCGTTTCGGATAATGTTGCAGATGTGGCATAGGTGACATTGCGCGATGTGACCACGCGCAATAATTCGCGTAGGTTCAATTTTTTGCCGTAGAGTAATAAGCCCCAACGGAACAACCTGCCACTTATCCAACTGACAATGATGGTGGAGATGATGAGAATCCCCAAACTGAGCGCCAATTGTTCAATCGGCACAGCGCCATATCCCATTCGCATCACCATTGAAAGGGGGGCGCTGATTGGAATCATCGAAAGGAGAGTTGGAATTGAACCATTTGCATCGTTCACAAATTCGATGAAAAGGATGATGGGCGCTAAATAGCCGGGGAGCATGATTAATGCGCTATATTGGTTACTTTGTTGTTCATTGCCCGCCAAAACACCCACTGTCGCCAATAGGCTTGCATTGAATATATATCCCAAACTAAAAAAGACAAGCCCGGTGATGATAAGTTCGGATGGTAATTGGATGTTGCCCAATCCTTGCAAAAATTCGATTTGGGGACCGAGTGTGAGTGCAAAAAAGGCTAATCCCAACCAAACGCCCACCTGTGTAAGCCCAAGTCCACCCAATCCCAAAATTTTGCCGAGTAGCAATTGACCGGGAGTGACACTTGTCACCAACACCTCAATAATGCGATTCTTCTTTTCTTCCACCAAGCCATTCATCAAGAAATTGCCGGTGCTTTGCATGGCAATCCAGAATAAGATGGAGAAGAAGAAGGGGGCTAGAAAGGTGAACACAAAGCCCGCCGTGTTGAGTGTGCGTCCCGAATCTAAGATGGTGGCTTCCATATCATTGACAGGGGTTAAAATGCGTTCTATGGGCATCTCTAATCCCGCTTGGGCGCTGATGTTACCCACAATCAAACGGCGTAAATCACGCTCAAAATCGGACGGCAAATCACGATAGGTATAAATCGAAATTGCTCCGAATGAGGTGTAATCTTCGGGCAACACAAAATAAACTTCGATTTCGCCTGCATCCAAACTGGCGCGTGCGGCTGTTTCATCGGCAAATGGGACGAGTGAAAATTCGATACCCTCTACTGTAACATCTGACGAGATGATACCCGATTGATCCACGATACCTGCTGTTGTCACTGGTGGATGTTCGGTCGGGTTTCCGATTATGGCGAATAAGAGAATCCATATGCCAACAATCATAGCAGGTGTGCCGAATGCCGCAAATAGGAATGAGGGTTTGCGGAGGTTATAGAAGTATTCTCGGATTGCAATTTGAATAATTTTAGACATTGGCATCTTCCTCTATTTCGCCTTGCGCCCAAGAAAGCCACGTTTGACGGTAGGGTTGGTGCTGGTAGTATGCTTTTCTTTATACTCCGCTTCGATGTCTTCAATCCGTTCACCCGCCACTGTGATGAAAATATCATTCAGGCTGGGGACGGCTTGCTCGAATTTGGTGATGTGATAGGCATCATTCCGCGCAATTTCGGATAGTATGGCATCTGTTGTGACATTGGGTTGCAGGCGAATCAACATAGCGTTACGGCTATTGCTGGCATGTTCAACCGATTCGACACCGTGTAATTTTTCCCAATCGCCTTGCCCCTCGATGATAATGCCGTGAATGGCATAGCGTTTGCGGACTTCATCCACCGCGCCATATAATGCCAATTTGCCCCGATTCACCATCAATAGGCGGTCTGCCATTTCTTCTACTTGGAACATTTCGTGCGAACTCATCACAACCGCCGTCCCTTTTTGGCGCAGGTCTTTGACCATATTCTTCATCAGCTGGGTATTCACGGGGTCTAAGCCACTGAATGGTTCATCCACAATGATGAGGTCTGGTTCGTGGATGATGGTCACGGCAAATTGCACTTTTTGTTGCATCCCCTTGCTAAATTCTTTGACCTTTTTCTTCGCTTTATCTGCCAATTCCAGTTGTTCTAATAGGCGCATGGCGCGTTTTTTTGCTTCGGGACGGGTAAGCCCTTTGAGTGTGCCGAGATAGGTCATGACCTCAATCACAGGCACTTCACGATATAAACCGCGTTCTTCTGGCAAGTAACCGATGCGATGCTTTAGGTCTTCGCTGATTTTTTCGCCAAATATGGCAATTTTTCCGGTATCAGGTCGGAGAATATCAAGTATCATGCGGATGGTGGTGGATTTTCCTGCGCCATTAGGACCTAGCATGGCAAAAATCTCACCGCGATTGACCTCAAATGATAAGTCATCTACTGCCTTAAAAGTCCCATATACTTTGGAAATATGCTCAACAGAAATTGCAGTTTGTTGCATGAAAGTCTCCTTTAATTGGTTAGATGGATTGAATTACTGCTCCATTCAAAATAATTCAAATACCACTCTCATTATGCACCCAAATTGTGAAGATTGTATAGTCAATTTTGTGTTTACCCCAATATTTGGGGCATTATGGTGCATATGAGCCTAAAAATCATTACGTAAAATCATATTTTTTGTTGCATATAAATCGGTTTTTGTTA
>JALONZ010000090.1 GCA_025454675.1 Anaerolineae bacterium
ATATGCCATTGCGTCATGCGATGACCGAGACCCTGCATTATGTGGGGTTATTGATGATATTTATCGGCATCGGTGCAGGATTATGGGTGCTTTATCGGCGCACATCGCAAAAAGAGGTGATGCTGATTGCGTTTATCTGGTTTTTTATACCCATCATTCCCATGAGTTATACGGGCAACCTTGTTCACCCATTTTATCAATTGCTCGGTGTGCCGATGGGCGCGATTTTTGCCGTGTTGGGCATGAGAACGGTTTATGACCATGCGTCACCGATTATTCAATCACGTTTAGCTGTGTTGGGATTAGCCGTCATGATTTTTTGGTCGGGTCTGATGTTGGTGAATAGTGGGCGGTTTGGAGAAGAGACCGCACATACTCCCGGCGCACATGGATTAGGCGCGTTGCCGATTCAAACAGGGCTACGATTCTCGCAGTGGGTGATGGACTCGTATGAAGTTGTTTTTGCAGATATGCCCGAATGGATTTTGAATAGTTTTGTTGGGCGTACCTTCCCCGTTATCCGCGATAATCGCGCTCCGTTATTTACGATATACCCAGCCAAAGGTAGTGTTTATATCACGATAGGCGAAGATGAGCCGATAACCTATTTCACCAGAAGTTTGGGTTTGCGTGATAACACACATATCTCTTTTCACTATTCACCATCATATGAACAATTGATGCGATTTTTAGAGGTGCGGATGGATGTCCCCACCACGCAAGGCTTACGCCTCATCGGGTATACCTTAACCGATAGCCAAATTCATTTATTTTGGCAAGTGGATTTCATCGCGCCAGAGGTCAAAGACCTCATTTTGGGCGCGTTTGTGCATGTCTATAATGCCGATGGTGAACGGGTTATCAATACAGGCGGTGGCGCACTAGAGGGGTGGCGCTGGCGTGTGGGCGATATTTATGTAGACCAAATTCCGCTTGATTTGCCAGAAGATGGCGCACCTTTCACTATCCAATTCGGTGGCTATGATGGTGTGCATGGCGTGAATTTGCAATTCGATTTTCCGGATGATGATTTGCCCGCCTCTACGGTGATGATAATCCCCGTGCCCTGAGTCTTATTTTTTCTTCCGATACAAATTTGCTTCTGCCAATACAAAATCCACAACCCCGCTAATGGTGGGGTTTGGCGCAGTATTGGGCGGGATTTGAATCACCTGATGTTGAATCGTATCCCCGTCAAGTTGCACAATCCCTAATTCATCACTGGCAATTTTACCCAAATGTAACCAGCCCATGTTCCAATGGGTTATATGACTGGGTGTGAGGCAAATTTTGAGGTGTTCATCGGATAGGGGCGCGGGTTGCGTGGCGAGATAGGTGTTTTTTACCTGTTGCGGTTCATCAGCTACCAATGCCATAGCCACTTGGTCTTTGACTTTGGCATAACTAGCGGGGGTGAGCAAACTTGCATAATTTACGGCATGATAACCCATTGCATCCAACACAATCAGCGTAGACCGCCCTTCGGTCACATCACAATGCCACACATCAGGCGTGCATGACCCGCCCAAATCGAGTAAAAGCGGTTTTGTGGGTAATTGGGCGCTGATTTCCCGCAAATAGGTGAATAAACGCGGTAAATAGGCTAAATTCCCGTTGAGTTGATAGGTGTATAAGATAGTCATGTGCCGATTATATCCCAAATGAAAACACCCCATAAAGGGGTGCTTTGTTGTGAAACTTGCAAAACAGAGGAGATTGCAAAAACTTTTAATTTAGGAGAAATTACCCGCGACGTTCACGACGTTCATTACGGCGGTCTTCGCGGTGTTCTTCTGCATATTCAGTCACGACTTCGACAATCGCGTTGTTGCGGTTGTTGCCACGTAATTCGCGTTGACGGTCTTCAAACATCTTTTTGGCAATATATTCATTATTAAACATGAGGTATTCATCCTTTATTTGAACTTGTTTATTCACTATACATTCACTATACACTACTTATGCAAAATACACAATTAAGATTGGACATATTTAACAAAACGTTAATCATTGTGAATTATTGCACAATAAAGCATAAGGATGAATACCAATGCCATTATTTAACGTGAGTTATGGTTAAAGATAAAAATATGACCTCACCCCTAAATCCCCTCTCCAAAGCGGAGAGGGGACTTCAAAGCCATCTAAAACGGGGTTTTCTTCCCCTTCTCCATATTGGAGAAGGGGGTCGGGGGGATGAGGTTCAAGCCTAAAAAATTATCCATAACTGATGTTATTTATTCTTCCAGACGGGTTTGCGTTTTTCCACAAAGGCACTCATGCCCTCTGTGCGGTCTTCTGTGCCGAATAACAGGTAAAAGTTGCGCTTTTCATAACTCAAGCCTTCGGATAGGCTCAATTCAAAGGCTTTATTCACGGCATCTTTGGTGAGGCGTGCCGTGACTTGTGACATCGAAGCGACTTTTTGCGCCAATTTAATGGCTTCGCTCAAATACACTTCTACAGGATAAATCGCATTGACCAAGCCGTAATGTTTGGCTTCATCAGCCGATAAACGGCGGTCTGCAAGGCACATTTCCATCGCAATGGCTTTGCCAACCGCGCGGGTGAGGCGTTGTGTGCCACCTGCACCGGGCAAAATCCCCAAATTGATTTCGGGTTGCCCAAATTGCGCGGTTTCTGAGGCGATAATCATATCGCACATCATGGCAATTTCGCACCCGCCACCCAGCGCAAACCCACTGACGGCGGCGATAATCGGTTTGCCGACCCGTGTCATCCGATTCCAATCGGTAAAATCACCCCCCGACATCATGGTGACGGCGGTTGTGTCTAGCATTTGCTTAATATCCGCCCCCGCCGCAAATGCGCGGTCATCCCCTGTCAGGATGATGCACCCAATGGATGGGTCGCGGTCAAAGGCTTCCATCGCCGTAAAAATTTCGCCCGTGAGTTGACTATTGAGTGCGTTCAGGGCTTTGGGGCGGTTCATGCGGATGAGTCCGACACCAGCGACAGGGGTTTCAATCAAAATCGTTTCGTAAGTAGTCATTAAAATGCTCCTTTTCGGTGAAAATTATTTTGAGGGGTATTGTAACAGGCTGTGGATGATACACACAATCATGCCTTGTCATGGACACGATAACCCGCTAGATGGGTTATTGGGTTGTAGGGACGGCATTGATGCCGTCCAAAATTATGCTTCAGACAAATTGCGTAATGCTTCCACCATTTTTCGGGCGGCAATCCCGCGATGACTCAATTCGTGTTTGAGCATTTCATCCATTTGCCCATAGGTCTTATCATACCCCTCTGGGATGAAAATCGGGTCGTAGCCGAAGCCTTTGCCCTCGTCAAATTCTTGTAAGGCGATATACCCATGACATATCCCGTGTGTTTGTGCCACAATGCCATCTGGTGAGGCGATTACAATCACACATTCAAAATAGGCGGTGCGTTTTTCTGGACTGACATCTTTCAGTTGCTCCAATAAATAGCGCCTGCGCCCCTCTGCGGTCTGAATATCACCATAGCGTGCCGAATAAATGCCCGGTGCGCCCCCTAACGCATCGACACATAATCCGCTATCATCAGATAATGCCCATTTGCCACTGGCTTTGGCATAAGCAAGGGCTTTGATTTGGGCATTTTCGGCGAATGTTGACCCTGTTTCATCCACATCCAGCGCCGATAACCCGACATCGCGCAAACTGAGCAGGCGCACATCCGCCCCTGTGAGCAACACTTGATATTCATTGATTTTACCTAAGTTGGTCGTGCCGATTACAATTTGTCGCACCTTACACCTCATCTTATTTTTGTGAGATAATCGTTTGAAAATGATAACGAGGGAATTTTACCATGACGAACCCCAAACAGTTGCTAGAGAAATATGACATTCAGCCTAAAAAAAGTTTAGGGCAAAATTTTTTGAATGACCCCAATGCACTCGAAAAAATTATCACTGTTTCCGAAATATCACCACAGGATACTGTTTTGGAAATCGGCGCGGGGACAGGCGCATTAACCGATAAATTGGCGCAATCGGCGAGGCGTGTGGTGGCAGTTGAATTGGATGACCGCTTATTCCCTGTTTTAGCGGCGCAGATGAGTCATCATAAAAATGTGGAATTGCATCTCGCGGATATTTTGCAGGTGAATTTAGCCGAAGTGATGGGTGATGCGCCGTATGTGGTGGTGGCGAATGTACCCTATTACATCACCAGCGCCATTTTGCGCCACCTGCTAGAAACAACATACCGCCCCACCAAATTGATTATGACCATCCAAACCGAAGTGGCGGAACGGGTGATTGCCAAACCGCCTGATATGAGTGTGCTGGCGGTGAGTGTGCAATTTTATGGCACGCCTGATATTGTGGCACGGTTCAATCCCGCCGTATTCTATCCGCGCCCAGAGGTGGGGAGTGCCGTTTTGCGCGTGATAACCCACCCGCAACCGATTGTGGATGTGCCAAGTGAGCATTTATTTTTCCGTGTGGTACGGGCGGGATTTGGTCAAAAACGCAAGCAACTGAAAAATGCGTTGGCGGGGAATTTAGCCATTAAATCCGAAGAAGCGAGCGCGTTATGCACACAAGCAGGCATAGACCCGATGCGCCGCGCCGAAACATTGACCCTAGAAGAATGGGCATCGCTCACACGGGTGTTTGCTAATTGGAGACAATCCAATGGATGAGCCGAGAATAAGAAAATTCCCTACCGAAATTTTTGGGTCTCCCTATACTGATTTATCTGAGGAAGCCCAATCAATTCGTCAGGCACAACATTGCCCATTTTTAGATGATGTGTGCAAAAAACCGCGTAAAAGTGAGCCACACATCAAAGTTGGTGTTTGTAGTGTGGGGTATAAAGTCACAGATGATTATAGACCTGTGATTGTTTGCCCACATCGGTTTGATTTAGCTGTGATTCAAGATGTGATTCGGAAATATTATCTATCTGGCGAAATAGATTGGTTATCTGAAGTATCGCTAGGTGCAACGACTGGTTCTGTAGATTTTGTAGCGGTTCATACCCATGAAAATGCAATTGATGATTTTGTGTGCATTGAAATTCAAGCCGCTGGCACAACAGGAACACCATGGCAAGCGGTATTAGACCATCGCCAAACAGGGCAATTTTCCAGTGATAATTATCCATTTGGGATTAACTGGGCTATGGAATTTGCCAAGACAATGATGCAACAAGCCTATAAAAAAGGGTTACTCTTAGAACGATGGCGCAAAAAATTGGTGTTTTTCATTCAAGATGTGGCGATGGATTATTTGGTCGCATCGTATGACACACAAGGTCTAAGGGATGCAAATGAAGAAGATATAATTCATTTTTGCACGCTTCAAATGCGTTGGGATGGTGATGAAAATCACTGGAAACAACATATTCACCAACGGTTTAGCACGGATACAGACGGTGTTCGGCGCATGTTGGGTGGGTTATCCGAAGAATCGCAACCTACTCAAGCCGATTTTATCGCCATATTGACCAAAAAATTGAATCAAAAGAGGACTTGATTGAGTTGATGTTTAATGCTGTTGATATAGTCTTCACTGATATCTATACCAATCGCATACCTATCATGATGAAGCGCCGCGAAAATTGTGCTACCCGTCCCAACAAAGGGGTCTAATACGATTCCATCTGGGGGACAGGTGGCTAAAATGGGGATACGTAATAATTCTTGTGGAAAGACTGCATAATGATTGGTATGCCGATTTTTGACTCCATCTTCAGGGACGAGTCGCCAAATATCAGACGGTGCAAAGCCTTTTGCATAACTTTTCATGATGAAAAAGCCTTTTTGCTCCAATTCTCTAGCGCGACCACTGGTCTTACTGCCATTACCATGTAATGTGCGTTGATACCCGCGAATGGTCATTCTAAAATCAACCACATGCCCATCACGGATTTGTTGGAGTGTATCTTCTAATGCTTGTATGGCGTTTTTCTTTTCTTCTGCCGTCAATATATCTGAATTGGCTATTTGTGCGCGATATTTTTTTCCACTCACACCTGTCGCAGATGTGGCATTTTCGCCTGTTGATATGGGCATCAGGCGCGGTTTAATACGAATATCCTCCATATTGTAGTAATAACGCTGATTTTTGACGAAATGGAATATATGCTCATGATTATTTCTAAGGCGGTCTGTGACGGGTTGTGTGCCTTTTAATTTTTCCCATATCACATCATTCCGCAAAATCCAACCTGTATCTTGTAAGGCAAGTGCAACACGCCATGGGATACCCAATAAATTTTTATTGACATAGGTATCGCCCAAATTGAGCCACAATGACCCTGATGGTTTGAGTATACGCTGAATTTCGCAAAAAACTTGGGTGAGTTGATGCACATATTCCGCCCATGTGTTTTCTGCGCCGATGCTTTGCGATGAATGGTTATTGGAGATGGCATATTCACGTAGTTGCCAATAAGGGGGGGATGTAATCACACAATCTATACTATTTGGCGGAAAATCTTTTAAGGCGAGATACGCATCTGATAAAATAACGGCATAACGGGCTTGTTTTTGTAGGATAGATTCTAATGTGGCATTTTCCATGTGTGATAATTCCATTCAACTTGATTCAAAACTTATATTAGCACAAAAGTACGTAATGAGCAATCATGAGACATTTAAGCAAATTTTTACGTAGATGGGTTACAATAGAGGAAATACATCATTCAGAAGGTAAGGCGGAAATATGATTCGCTTTAAGGCTCGTAAACAAAATTATGCGTGGTTGGGTGGGTTTGGATTGCTCACCATGTTCGCGTTGGTCTCGCCGAATATCAATCCGTTGGCGGCGGTGTTGCTCATCGGCGCGTTGGGCGTGGCATTTATCGGCACATGGTTTGAATTGCCCGATTCGCAAAAAGCCATACAGACATTGGGTGAACGGGTGGCACGGAGTCGTGCGGGTCAGACACCACAAGCACAAGAGGCAGAAGCCCGCGCCAAAAACCGCCCACAATATCGTCCAACGGCGTTACGATTATTAGACGTGGGCATGATTGCCACCCAAACCAGTGATGAAGGCATTTCGATGCGCCGTGCGCGGTTGGTCTCTAAAGATGATGATGCGGTGCGCCCATTTATTGCCGT
>JALONZ010000603.1 GCA_025454675.1 Anaerolineae bacterium
GTTTAGAGTTACCGTTGCGGGACAGTGACGGACTTTCACCGTGCTTCCCCCATTGTGTGATTCACATCCGGGTGAGGTCACACCATGCTTTAGGGCATAACTAGATTTGATATGAGCATAGCATGAATCGAGAAAAATGCAAGGGGTTTGTATCAATTGGGCAGTTTGTGCGATAATGAATAAAACATATTGAAGAGGATGAGCGATGACAAAAACACATTATCATATATTGGTGAATCGGGTTCAAAAACTCAGAAAAATGGCGCAATCGGCAAAAAAACAAGGCATGTCGCGCCGTGCCTTTTTGCAAATGGTGGGAATCGGTGGCATGGCGCTCACCATGAGTCAATTGGCATCGAAAACCGTCGCCCAATCGCCCCAAAATATCATCATCATCGGCGCGGGTGCATCTGGCATCACTTGCGCCCGCCAATTGCATGACGCAGGGCATTCCGTCATCGTCATCGAAGCGCGTGACCGCATCGGTGGACGGGTATGGACAGATACCCGCCTCGATAATACCCCCCTCGATTTGGGTGCATCGTGGATTCATGGCATCGAAGATAATCCCGTGTGGGCATTGGTGCGCGAATATGGGATACAAACTGTCCCTACCGATTATGATGATACCATTTTATACACCGCCGATGGGGATAACGTATCTGATGCAGAAATTGCCAATTTTGAAGCCCTGTTGGATATGGTACTGGAAAAAATAGATGAATTGCGTGAAGAAGCCGAAGAAGATTTATCCCTGCGCGATTTGATTGGGCAAGCCCTCGCCAATGTGCGAATCACAGGTGAGGCTTCTAATGCGTTAGAAGTGGCGTTGATGGTGGGGGTTGAAAATGAATACGCCAATAGCCTCGAAAATCTATCGGGGTATTATTGGGATGAAGCCGATGGTTTTGATGGCGAAGATGTGGTTTTCCCCAATGGCTACGGCGAATTATTCACCAAAATGGCACAAGGACTGGATATTCGGCTCAATCAAGTCGTCACCGAAATTCAATATTCAGCCGATGGCGCAACCATTACCACCCAAACCGATACATTCACCGCCGATAAAGTGGTCGTCACCGTGCCGTTGGGTGTACTAAAGCAAAATAAAATTGCGTTCTCGCCTACACTACCCACCGATAAGCAAACCGCGATTAATCGGTTGGGGATGGGTGCATTGAACAAGGTGTATCTGCTGTTTAGCGATGTATTTTGGGATGAAGAAACCCCATTTTTCACGGTCAATGATGCGTCTGTGAGATTTTTGGATTGGCTAAATTTTTACCCCATCACAGGCAAGCCGATTTTGATGGCATTTTATAGCGGACGCAACCAAGCCGATATCGAAGCAATGGACGAAACGGCTATCATTGATGAAGCACTCGCCGTTTTGGATAATCTGTTTGATGGTGTGGAAGAGGCGTATGTGGATGGTATCGTCACCCGTTGGGGCAAAGACCCATTCGCCTATGGCAGTTATTCATCGTATGCGGTGGGGTCTGTGCCAGATGACCGTGAGGCACTCGCACGCCCATTGGACGGGGTACTCTATTTTGCGGGCGAAGCCACGCGCACCGACCATCCATCTACCGTTCACGGCGCGGTCATGAGTGGGTATGCGGTGGCAGACATGATTTTAGATGAGTAAAGGATTGATATGCTTCTACACACCGACCGATTGACCATTCGCCCCTATACCGCCGATGATTTACAAGCCCGTCACGACCTGACCACACGCGCCTTTGGTATTCAAACCACACTGGTCACGACCTGACCACACGCGCCTTTGGTATTCAAACCACACTGGATGCAACCCGTGACTGGTTAGCGTGGACGATTGCCTCTTATCAACAATTCGCAAATCTCCATCAGCCTCAATATGGTGATTATGCGGTGGTATTGAAGGATACGCAAGCCGTCATCGGCTCGGTTGGGTTAGTGCCATCGGTCATCCCATGGGGCGTGATTGATGAATTACGCCCGCCTACGATGCCACTACATTATCAAACCAGCCCCGAATTTGGTCTGTTTTGGGGCATTTTGCCCGATTATTGGGGCAATGGTTATGCGACAGAAGCGGGTAAAGCCTTCATATCGTGGATTTTCGATACCCTAGACGCGCAACGAGTGGTGGCGACCACCGAACATGATAACCGCAATTCGCAACGGGTGATGCAAAAATTAGGGATGGCTGTTTATACCAATGTGCATAAAAAACCGTTCTGGTTTGAGGTGCTTGGGGTGTTGGCAAATCCAAAATAGAATCGTGGGCGGATTTGGGATATAATGAATTTTGCAACTAACCAATTTCTGATAAGGATTTCATCCGCATGACCAACCCACCTGTACCGTATTTGCAAATCCGCCCCAGCACAGGATGGGCAAACCTCAAATTACGCGAAATTTGGCGCTATCGTGAATTGCTCATTTTTATGGCGTGGCGTGATATTATCATCCGCTACAAACAAACGGTCATCGGCGCGGGTTGGGCATTGGTGCAACCTGTCCTTTCGATGGTGGTGTTTAGCCTCATCTTTGGGGGCTTGGCGGGCATCCCGTCCGATGGCATCCCCTACCCCATTTTCAACTTCGCGGCGATGGTGCCTTGGACATTTTTTTCTGGCGCACTCACCCGCGCATCCAACAGCCTCATCAACAACGGACCGCTCATCACCAAAATCTTTTTCCCGCGCATCATTTTGCCCATCTCCACCGTGTTGGCGGGCGTGATTGATTTCCTTATTGCGCTGGCAATCCTCATCATCATGTTATGGGCATATGTCCTATTGGGTCAACCCGCACCATTCGCATCACCTTTCACCGCGCCGTTTGGGATTGCACCCTACGCCATCATCCAAATCCCATTCATCTCGCTCAATTGGCTGGTATTGCCCTATTTGCTCCTGCTGGCGGTCATGACCACATTGGGAATTAGTTTTATTCTATCATCCATGATGGTGCCATACCGCGATATTCGGTTCATCGTGCCATTCCTCATCCAGATGTGGCTGTATATTTCGCCGGTGGTGTATCCCAGTAGCATGATTCAAAATGAATGGTTGCGCTTGGTCTATAGCCTAAACCCGATGACAGGCGTGATAGATGGTTTCCGTTGGGCGCTTTTGGGGACGATAGATATGCCCATCAGCAGTATGATGATGAGTACACTCATCGCGGTGTTGCTCATGCTCATCGGCGCAATTTATTTTCGGCAACAAGAACGCTCCTTCGCGGATGTCATTTAGGATAACTTTATGAGTCAATTAGCCATCAAAGCACAAGGCATCGGCAAACGCTATTTGCTGGGAGCGCGGAAAGTGCAAAACAACGATTCCCTGCGCGAAGTCCTCGCCAAAGGCTT
>JALONZ010000091.1 GCA_025454675.1 Anaerolineae bacterium
GAGGTCTCCCTTCCCCTATTTTATGGGGGAAGGGGTGGGGATAGGGGATGTTTTTAAGAGATTTTTTGTTATCCATAACTCACGTTATTTTAGCATGTTCTTTGGCGATGTTTCTTTTGCTCGATTAATTATCAACAAGGCACATAATAAAAATACACCCGGTGCCCATAATAAATATGCCGCCGAATAAATTTCATGTTCACCCACGCCATAAAAATCGGTGAATGCGAATGAAAACCCATCCATCATGATGGCGATAATAGCTAGGATGACCATCGGTTGTAGCATATCGCGCATGGGGATATTTAGGATGATACGCATTACATATGTGAATAGAATACCTGCTGGAAAAGTGCCGATATAAAATACAATCAGCCACGGATTTCCTTCGCTGAATACGGATGACCCTAATACCCGCATGATGATTAGGACGATAAACCAGATAAAAAAACCTAAACCGATAGCTTTGAGATTTGTTCCCATTTGTAAATCCTTTCTAAATAGATTGGGTATGTTGTATAGCATCAGGTTAATCCAATCCCTAACAGCTAGGTCAATACGTTTATATGAGAAAAAAATGAGGGATGTCTTGGCTTTTTGTATTTATTAAAATAATAAAATAGATGATGAGTTGCAGTTGTTTTTCGATAAAAGGCTGTGATAATTTTGTAAAAACTGAATTTTGGTACTCAAAATGCCCCTATTTCATGCAAATTCTGATATAATAAATCCCATTAAACCACAAAAATTTAGTGATAATGAGATTGTATTTTTTGCACAAAATTAGCAATTTTTCTGTGTGAAAAGCACAATTGTAGGCTGAAACGCTGTTGGTTTATCATGGATATAAATAAATTCATTGCTCATTAAAATAAAGAGCATTTTCTTGGGATTATAATTTAATGGCGGCATATTTAATTGTTGATGTAGATGATTTATTGGGGCATTTCAAAGCGCGTGGGGCGGCGCTTGATTTGCAAGAATTAGCCGTAGGGTTGCGCGGTGGGGCGGCGTTGGCGGCTGGATTGATGAACGCCGATAGGCTGAAAGCGGTGGCGTTTGCTAATTGGTCGAATTATTCGCCTATACAACGTCCTAATCCACAACAAGTCTTTCGGGCGGCGGGTTATGAGGCATTCGATATGCCAGACCGTTCTGCGCTGGCGGATACACTCATCAATCACTACTTCGCAGATGACTCTGAACCTGTGGATGAATTGATTATTGCCACAACCAACCGAGATTTGTTCCCTGTAATTCGGCGTGTGAAAACAGCGCATAACACCCGCACGCGCTTGTGGGGGTCGGTGGATGTGCTGAAAGGCACAGAATATGAACGTGAAGTGATTTTTCAACCATTGGAATCGCTTCCCGGTATCAAGACTAAAAATGTGGCGGTGTATATTGATTTTGAAAACATCTCCATCAGCCTGAATGAACAAGGCTTTGTGGTGAACCTAGACCATCTGATAGACCGCTTTCTCACCCGTGCGCGGGCATATGGGCAAGTGGTGAAGATGGCGGCGTATGCGCCTTGGGGGCAACGTGGCACATTACCGCCGTTGGTGGATGCCAATGGGCGCGAAATCACCGAAGATGCCGCCAGTCGGTTGGCATTGGCGAATATTGACCCTGTGTTCAATTTACCCGGTAAAAATAGTGCCGATGTGCGGATTGCGCGGGATGTGTTATCAGACGCGGGGCATCATGATGCGGCGGATGTGTATATCCTCGCCAGTGGCGACCGCGATTTTAATGATGTGCTGAATGCGTTGGTCAAACAGAGTTCGAGCGTGGTGGTGTGGGGTGTGCGCGGTAGCACCAGTCGCATGTTAGAAAATAATCCGTCCATCACGGTGGAATATATTGAAGATTTCACCGACCTGCAAACACATCAATCCCTCAGCCATGCGACACCGAATGCAGAAGACCAATTTATCGCGTTCACGCCATCGCAATGGACGAGCATTATCATCCAATTTGACCGCCTGACCATCGAGAGTGATGCCGATTCTGTCTCGATTCGGCAATTGGTGGAGCAATTACAAGCGGTTGGGGCGGCGGCATCACGCCCACGCGGGGAAGATTTTGTGTCGCAAGCCTTATCATTAGGCATCCTGAAAGCGGTATCCACACGCGGGCATGTGATGGTGAATGGAAATCATCCGATTGTGGAGAAAACGCGCGTGATTATTGACCGCATTGTACGCCGTGTAGAAAATACGCTACAGGTGCGCGGTTGGGAATATGTCAATTACGGCTTTTTGCTCAAAGGGTTAGCGATGGATACAGAGCTAGACCGTCCGGGTTGTAATATTGATGACCAATGGCGGTCGCATTGGATTGATGCGCTGGTGCGCGAACAAGTGCTTGAGCGCCAACTCATCCCGCATCGGCAAAATCCAGATGACCTTGTACCCGTCATTAAATTATGCCCAACTTATCCCATTCCGAGTACCATCAGCATCAGCGTCCCCAAAGAAGAAGCCGATGCGACATGGTTGGCACAGACGCTAGAAGAATTGGCAAAAACCCAACGCGAAACAGCTGAAATGGTGCGCCGTGTGATAGTCAGTGTGGAACAATTCACCAGTTTTCGCAAATTTGCATGGTGTCCGTTGGGTAGTTTGCATCGGCGGTTGCGCGTATTCGATACAGGCATGGCATTTCAATTAGCAGTCGAATATTTAGCGAAAAATGAAGCGGTGAATGTAGAAGAATATACCAACCCACAAAGCAATTATGCGACTAAAGGTATTTCGTTGAACCTTGAGCATGAATTGGTGGCGCGGATTGTTGAAGAACGGGATGCGTTCATTCGGTTGTTGTTGCAATTGTATGAACGGAATCAGCTTATCACCGAACAGAGTGTGCAACAAGCAGATAAACGCGCCAATTGGGATTTGCCGTTATGGTTTTCGATTATGGAGACCGAGAATGTGCTGAATTTATTACCCGGTCGCACAGGGCAATATAGCCTATTCCGCACGCATCACACGGTGACGGTGGTCGCGGGTGGCGATGGCACAGAATCTGAACCACCATCAGGGGAATAAGGGGTTATTCAATACCAGATAACCCCGCCCCATTACGGGCTTATGTGTATTTACCCCATACCCCTGTTCATGCAAATAACGCGCGGCATAACACCACCGCCTACGGTGGCGATATTGCCCTGCGCCCCGCGCCAGCGCCAATCCACGTTCCCATATCCGAAAAAATGTCCATACAGGTTCTTCATAGGCATGATGGATGAGGCGTTTGGGCAAAATGGCTTGAAATTCGGTTGGGGTATCTGCATGGCGGAAATTTGTGCCGAATACCAATTGCCGATGTCGTAATTCGCCCGCTTGTTTTTGATACACATCAAAGGCAACAATGCGCCCTGTGGGTGTGGATGTGCCTTCAATCAATAAACCGCCTTCCGCCAAGCCATCCGCCATATGTGCGAGTGCATCGGGGACGGCGGATTCATCATATTGGCGCAACACATTATAAGCACGGATGAGGGTCGCTGGTTTATCGCGCAAAATATCGGCGATATTGAACCCGCCTAGCTTAAAATCAATTTGTGGCGGGTTGGTGTGGGGCAGGGCATTTTGAACACGCACGGGGTCTATTTCGATGCCTAATAGGTGAATATTAGGGTTGATGGTCATCAGACGACTGTGCATTTCCAATGCCGTCCACGCATATTCGCCATAACCGACATCCACAATGAGCGGATTTTGCCCAGTGAAGAGATGTCGCCATGCCAGACAAATATAAATATCCACCTGACGCAAACGGTTGAGGGCGGTTTTGCCGCGGGTGGGTTGTCCTTGTGGTTTGATGGGTTTGGGCATGAAATAACCTGCTATTCTATTTGAGATATGCCTCTGCTATAATTCGACAAGCCTATTATAGACCAACCCGCAACATCCAGTGGGTTTGGTGACGATGAAAAGGAGTGGATGTAATGAGTTTGAAGTATGAGCCAAAAGGCGAATTGATTAAACCCTTCGCCCGCCATGATAAAGATACTGGGTCTCCAGAAGTCCAAATCGCTATCTTAACAGCACGGATTCGTGAACTCACCGAACACCTGAAGGTGCATAAGCATGACCAACACTCACGTCGCGGTCTGTTCAAATTGGTTGGTAGCCGTCGCCGTCATTTGCGCTATCTGAGCAAGACCAACCCAGAGGCTTATCGTGATGTTTTGAAACGGCTTGAATTGCGTCGCTAATACCAATCGCATAGAGGGGCAACATCGCCCCTCAGATGTGTTGGTTAGTTGTAGGGAATGCCACACTTGGCAAACACAATCACAAAACACCCGCTAATAACAGGTATTGATACAGGTGGTGAAGTGCTTGGCTTGACCATCATTATCAGTTCCTGAGTTACGGGTGTTTTATTTTTTGACCCGTTGTAGCCAGATTGCTACCGCATTTATTTTTTTAGGAGAAATACCGTTTATGGTAACTTTAGCAACACGAAATGTTCATCGTTTTACCACACAAGTTGCTGGTGAAGAATATGTTTTTGAAATTGGCAAATATGCCGAACAAGCGGGTGGCGCGGTCACGCTTCAAGTTGGTGATACGGTTGTATTCGCCACCGCCACCATGAGCAATAATGCCCGTGAGGGGATTGATTTTTTTCCGCTCAGTGTGGATTATGAAGAAAAACTATATGCCGCGGGGCGTATTCCGGGCAGTTTTTATCGGCGTGAAGGCAAACCATCGGAATCTGCCATCCTCACCTCGCGCGTGGTAGACCGTACCTTGCGTCCGTTGTTCCCCGATGATATGCGGAACGAAGTGCAAGTTATCTTGATGTCCCTCAGCCACGACCAAGAACACCAAGTGGATATGTTGGGGATTATCGTGGCGAGCCTTGCGGTACTTGTATCGAATGTCCCGTGGAACGGACCCGTAGCGGGTGTGCGTATTGGGTTGGTGGATGGCAAATTGATTGTGAACCCGACCCATTCGCAGATGGAAAATAGCAAATTGGATTTGCGTGTTTCTGGTACGGCAGATGCGTTGAATATGGTGGAATGTGGCGCACAAGAAATTGACGAAGCGACCATGATTGAGGCGCTTGAATTGGCGCATTCTGTCATTCGCCCATTGTGCCAATTCCAAAATGATGTCCGCGCCCAAGTGGGCAAAGAAAAATCCGAATATGTGAAAGATGCGCCAAATACCGCATTATTTGAAGAAATTGCGGGCAAAATCCGCGCCCAAATCCGCCAAGCGATTGTCGAAAATACAGACCGCGAAGCACGGGGCAAAGCGATTGATGCCATTTCTGAGGCATTGGTCAAAGCGTATGAAGAACATAACGCCACTGTTGAAAATGATGATGATAAAGTGTCTGTGAAAAAGATTAACGCGGGCATTGAACAAGTCATTTATGAAGAAGTCCGTCATCGGATTGTGAATGAAGGCATTCGCCCCGATGGACGCGATTTTGTCACCATTCGCCCACTGGCGGCAGAAGTGGCACTCATCCCGCGCGTACATGGCACGGGCTTATTCACACGCGGTCAAACGCAAGTCCTTTCGATTGCTACATTAGGCACCCCCAGCGATTCGCAAGAGATGGACGGACTGGCACCAGACGAAGATAAACGCTATATGCACCACTATAACATGCCCCCATTCAGCACCGGCGAGGCATATCCCCTGCGCGGACCCAAACGCCGTGAAATTGGGCATGGCGCGTTGGCAGAAACGGCGTTGCGGTATGTTATCCCCAGCGAAGACGATTTTCCCTATACCATCCGTGTAGTGAGCGAAGTGATGAGTTCAAATGGTAGCACCTCCATGGCGAGTGTTTGCGCCAGTACCTTAGCTTTGATGGATGCTGGTGTGCCGCTTATTCGTCCTGTGGCGGGTATTGCGATGGGTCTCATCAAAGAGGGCGATAAAGTTGCTGTTTTGACCGATATTCAAGGTTTAGAAGACCATTTAGGTGATATGGACTTCAAGGTGGCGGGGACAGAACGTGGTATCACTGCCTTGCAAATGGATATTAAAATCACCGGTGTTTCGGGTGATGTGATGAAACAAGCCCTCAAACAAGCCTATGATGCACGGATGCAAATTTTAGAAGTGATGCGTGGCGCGATTGCTGAACCGCGTGATTATTTGAGCGATTATGCCCCGCGCATGGTGACACTCAAGATTGACCCCGAAAAAATCGGCGCGGTGATTGGACCAGGCGGTAAAGTTGTCCGTGGGATTCAAGAACGCCTCAAAATCCGTATTGATATTGAAGACGATGGCACGGTGTTCATCTCTGGTGTGGATGGTCCCTCGGTGGATAAAGCCGTTTCGGAAGTGCGTGGCTTAGTTGAAGAAGCCGAACCAGGTAAAATTTATACAGGGCGTGTAACCCGCATTGAAGCATACGGCGTATTTGTCGAAATCCTGCCCAATAAAGAGGGTATGGTGCATGTGTCGCAACTATCTGACCATCCTGTCAAACATCCAGAAGATGAAGTCCGCTTGAATGATGAAATTATGGTGATGGTGGTGGATATTGACCCCGGTGGAAAAGTTCGCCTGAGTCGCCAAGCTGTATTACTCGGTTGGACACTGCAAGAAGCCCGTGATTCTGATAAAAAAGGTGGTGGTGGCGACCGTAACCGTAGCGGTGGCGGTGGCGACCGTCGCGGTGGTTATGGTGGCGGTGGTGGCGACCGTCGCGGTGGTGGCGGTGGCGACCGTCGTGGTGGCGGTGGTGGCGACCGTCGCGGTGGTGGCGGCGGCGACCGTCGTGGTGGTGGCGGTGGCGACCGCAATCGTGGTAGCGGTGGTGGCGACCGTAACGGATAAATGTGGATGGCAAAATGCTGTCCCAGTCGTAGCAATTGAAGCATAACCTCACCCCTAACTCCCCTCTCCCAAACGGAGAGGGGAGTTAAATATCAATGATAATCTAATGAATAGGCTATGGGTGGGCAGATTAGGGTAAGCGTATATTCGCCTGTTCATATAATGAGAAAGGACACATCAATGGAAGATGAAATTCCTGTAGAAACGATTGCCGAAACT
>JALONZ010000092.1 GCA_025454675.1 Anaerolineae bacterium
CGACCCCAGCGCCGTGAACTTTGTCCTTGTGGACTTCAAAGGCGGTACGGCGTTCAAGATGTTTGAAAAATTACCGCATGTGGTGAATATCGTCACCAATTTAAGCGGTACAGCAGGGGCGCGGACATTCATCGCCATGAAATCGGAGATGAATCGGCGTAGTGCGCTCCTTGCCAGCAAAAAAGTGTCGCATATCGTAGATTACCGCGCCAAAGGCTACCATATCGGTTATGAAAATGGCAATCAGCCATTCCCATTTTTATTCGTCATCATTGACGAATTCGCCGAGATGGTGAAAGAAATGCCAGAATTTAAGGGTGAACTGGATAGTATCACGCGGTTGGGGCGTGCGTTGGGCGTGCATCTCATCCTTGCGACCCAAAGACCATCGGGCGCGGTCACTGACCAAATGCGTGCCAATATCAAATTCAAATTGTGCTTGCGTGTGGAAACAGCAGAAGACAGCCGTGAATTGCTCCGTGCATCAGACGCGGCATTTTTGCCCACCGATGTGCCAGGGCGTGCTTATTTGCAAATCGGTAACGATAACTCGCAACTGATGCAAGTGGCGTATGCCAGCTCGCCATATAACTTTGTCGCACAAGTGACGGCGAAGGCGAAAGTGATTTGGCGCGATAGACGGCGCGAGAAACGCAAAAAGACCAAGAGCGCCGATGAACGCAATATTGCCGATATGGTCGTAGAGGTGTGTAGTGCGCTGGCACTGGCACATCCTGATGTGGTCAAAAAACAAGAACAACCGTGGCCCGACCCACTTCCGACAATGTTGCCATTGAATGCCACAGTCATCACCGCCGCCATGATGGTACGTAAAGCCGATGGGGATGATATGGTTGCCAAGCTAGAAGCCGAAGAAGAGGGCAAAGACGATTCTCCCACCATTTTGGGCGGACAAGCCGAAAATATCCATTTGCCCCTCAGCCCTGCTGTCATCGAATGGACTGGCGACCGCAATTATTGGACTCCTGTGGATTGGGATAATCCCAAAACACTCCGCGCCAAAGTCGGCTTGATTGATAACCCCTATGAAGCCCGCCAAATGCCCTTATATGTGGATTTGAAAAAGGGGAACACCCTCTTATTTGGTGCATCAGGCAAGGGTAAATCCACCTTCATTCGCTCATTGGTCACAGCCTTGACCGTTGAACATGCCCCCGATGAATTGCAAATTTATGCCCTCGATTTTGGCGGGCGTGGTTTGGAATTGCTCAAAGGCTTGCCTCATGTGGGGGCAGTCATCACCTCTAGCGAAGGGGAGCGGGTAGACCGCTTGTTGCGTAAATTGCGCTTCTGGACGAATAGCCGCGCCCAACTGTTTGCGGAATCGGGCGGGTTTGTGGAACACAACGCCACCAAAGCCGATACCTATCCCGCCATTTTGGTTGTGATTGATAGCTTTGCCGAATTCCGCGAAAATTATGAAGATTTGCTCCCCGATTTACTCTCGCTCATGCGTGATGGGCGGAATAGTGGCGTGTATTTTGTCGTGACGGCTGAACAAGTGAACGCCATCCCCGGTAAATTATTCAGCTTGTTCAATGAACGCATGACGCTTAAACTCACCGAATTTGGCGATTATTCATCGGTGGTTGGGCGTGTGCCAGTAGATTTGGATGATATTGCGGGTCGTGGTTTTGCGATGGTAGAACGGCGCATCCTCGAATTCCAATTGGCAGACCCGATTGATTTTACCCCACCGATGGAAGAGGGCGCAGAAGCCGATGCCAATGCGGGCATTGTGTGGTTATACGACAAAATGACCAAAGCATGGGGCGAAGGTCGCCGTCCAGAACCTATCGAAGTGCTACAAGATTTGTTGCCACTGGAAGATGTCATGAATACCTATCGCAAATCGCGCCGTGTGGAAACATTACTCGGCATCGAAATGGCAGAATTGCAACATGTTGTGGTCGATTTGCAAAAACAAGGTCCCCATTTCATCATCGTGGGGCAACCGTTCTCTGGTAAGACGACCACACTCCGTAGCTGGGTGTTGGGTATGTGTGCCATGTATCCCCCATCGGATGTACGGATTTTCTTGATTGATTCTGCCAAACGTATGTTTGATTATGGCGGAAAATCCACCCTCGCGGATTTACCGCATGTGGATTATGCCATCTCTGAACAAAATAAGGTGGATATGCCAACCATGATTGCCCACCTGCAAAAAATTTATGCACAACCGGGCAAGAAGCCAGATATTTTTGTCATCATTGACAATTATGATGATTTCCGCGACCTTGCTAATAATCAACAACAAACCGAAATTGCCGATATGTCGCGCAAGTTTGGCGCGGAAGGCTTACACTTTGTCATTGCATCATTGCCCGGTTCCATGAGTGATGACTTGCGGAAAAATATCGCCAAATCGCGTTATGGGTTGGCATTAGATGCCAATACTGCCACCAATACGCCATTTAATGCGCGTGTACCGCGTAAATTGCAAGAGGCGGAATTGCCCGTTGGGCGTGCCTTCCTCATCTTATCGGGGCGCGTGAATATTTTGCAAGTCGCTACACCCTATCCTGTGATGGAGACGGGCGCAATGGGCGAGCCGTTGGACGTTGAAGAACAAATTCAGACCATGCTGGATGAGTGGGTCGCTGAAATTCGTACCACTTGGGCAGATACCCCATCGTGGCAATTGCCAGAACTCACCGAAGCCGACATGCAAGCCAGCGCCAATAACACAGCATCTGCGTCGAATGGTTATTCGTCAACCCCATCCACACCCAAACCCGCACCTGCGCCTGTGATTGTTGCGCCCAAGCCAGTTGACCTTAAATTTGGTGAAGCCTTGCTGGAAAAAGTGAAAGAACTCATCACCAAAGGCTATGCCGAATTGTATACCGACCCAGAAATGCTTAAATCGGCGGTGCAAGGTCTAAATAATACCGATGAAATGGCGCTCATTGCCCAAGCCGTTGGTGATTATGACCTGCTACCCATTTTAGAAGAATTGAAGATTGACCCCAAAATGGTCGCCAAAGCCTTGTTGGATAACGAATTCCCCGCCCAACGCTTGGCGCGTAAACTGAAGGTCAATATTGATGAAGTCCGACAAATGCCAAGTTTGCAACCCACAACCCAAACCGAAGGGGGCGATAAATAATCATGAGTGATTATCTCGAAATGACGATTGCATCCGATTTGTTTGATGATTATCCCATTCATAATGTGCTGGTATTGCATGATATCACCATTCAAGAATTGATTGATGAAATCCGCAAAGAATTTAGTTTTGATGAGGGTGAGTACGCGCTCGCCCTCAAAGGCACACGCAAAGAACTGAAACCCGATGCGACACTGGATGAACTGAATTTGGGCAATGGCACAGATTTGGTGTTTGGGCGCAAGCAACGCAAACAGCAACAATTCAAAGGGACACAACTCCGCACGCAAAACCGCGCCTACCTCATCGAAGAATCCACCCAAACACGTTATGAGATTGGTCGTACTAATGCCCTCATCGGACGGGCGTTGAGTGATGCAACCACCTCTGTCGAAATTAATCTGGCGGCAGTTGATAAGACCAATAGTGTGTCGCGTCAACATGCCAGAATCATCGAAGCGAATGGGAATTATCTCCTAGAGGCGCTTCGAGAGGACAATCCAACCTTTCTTAATGACAAAATATTACAAAAGTCAGAACCCGTTTCCATCAAAACTGGTGATATAATTAAGGTAGGCAGGATAATATTACAATTCCATGCCCCAAATTAGTGTCCGCGCCCCGTTTCTGGGGCAGATTTGAGGAACAAATATGGCAGAGCGCATCGAGGTTGATTATGCACAACTAGAAAAGATGGGGGCGCTTTTAACACAACGGGCAGAGACGGTTGAGGAACAGGTCAACCGTCTGCGCCAAACGATGGAGGCGCTTCGTAATGTGTGGAAGGGCGAAGCGGCGGATGATTTCTTTGCAGAGATGGATGACCGTGCCATGCCATCTATGCGTCGTTTACAAGATGCTTTAAGTCGTACAGGGCAAACGCTCAAACAAGTCAGTAGTGCCTATCGCCAAGCCGAAGAACAATCTGGTAATTTGTTCAAAGGCGGCGGCGGTGGTGGTTTTGGTCGCCCTGGTGGCGGGTTTGGCGGTGGTTTCGATTTGCCAACAGGTGGGGGTAACATTGGCGGTGCCGTTGGCGATGGTAGCGTCAAACCTGGTGACGGTAGTGTCATCGGTGGTGGACCCATTGGCGAGGGGGTTGGTGGATTGGGTGGTAGCATCGGCGGTGCTGGTGGTGGATTCGGCGGTGGCGCTGGTGGTGGATTCGGCGGTGGTGCTGGTGGCGGGTTTGGCGGTGGTGCTGGTGGTGGATTTGGTGGTGGTGGCGGGTCTAATTTTGCCTCTGACCAATTGGCATTTAGGGGTGGGGCAGTTGCCAACGGATTTAATACGGTGCGTGATGCAACGGTTGGTCTAAATCCACCAACAGGCGGTGCGAATGTTGACCCGCTCAGTGGAAAAGTAACGGGTAAAGGTGCGATGGTTGGCGGGGTGGCTGGTATTGGCGATATTGCCAAGATGAGCGACTTTATGAAAGATTTTTTCAACAACAACCAAGCGCAACTACAAAGTCTTGTTAATTCAGCGCAAAATGCGATTTCGACAGCATTACAAGCGATTAATAACTTTGCACAATTGGTAAACACTCTGTTTTAAGCGCATCTATTGATGAAAGGATAGCGCATGGAATATATGGAATTTATCGGGGCTGGTTTTACCCTCCAAACCCCTACAGAATGGCTTATCACCACCTCGCCAGAGCATCAAGTCATTTTTTTGGGTCCAAATAATCCGCAAGGAGTTCGTCCCAATGTGATGGTCGCAATTCGGGCTGTGGATGATAGTGTGACGGTTGAAAAGTTAATCGCCGAAACACTATCTGCCCAACAAGCCCAATTGCCACAATATCGTGTTTTGAATGAAGTGGATAATCGGAATCGGGGTGTGTTTGAACGGAGTTATCAATGGGAACGTTTGAATGACAACACCCCAATTATCCAAACACAACGCTTTTATGTATTGGGTAATTTGTTATTTGCATTCACCGCCACCCGTTTAGGACATGAAGTTCAATATGAGCCAGTCATCAAGCACATGCTGAATTCGTTTCGGCTGGTCTTGATGCCAACGCCATAATCGGGTGATAATCAGTTGGTTCTGAAAGGTCAATTATGAAATATATCCCATTTAAGGGTCCAGGATTTACACTGCAACGCCCCGAAACATGGACTGCAACGGCATCGTTAGATTATCAGACGATGTTCGCGGATGATATGAATCAATGGGGCGTGCGTCCCAATTTGCTCCTTGCCATTCGCCCACTCAGTGATGATGCGTCTTTGGTGGATGTGATGGATAATGCCCGCCAAGTGGCAGAAAAAGAATTGGCAGGGTATGAAATTTTGTCTGAAATTGACCAATCCGCCGATGGATGGGTGCAACGTCAATACGGATGGGTGCGGAAAGAAGATGATTTGGGCATTATCCAATTGCAACGCTTTTATAAGTTTGGCAATTTAATATTCGTCTTTACCGCCACCCGCACCGAATATGAACCAGAACATGATGTAATTTTCCGTCATATCCTTGATTCATTCAGTTTTAATGCCACCCGAAGCAATGGCGCACATTAAAGCAATGACACATTTAACGCGCTCAGAACCGCACCAATCGGCGTGACCAATGAGGCTTGTGGCGACCCTCCGAATAATAACCCAACCGCCATATTATCGGTTGGGTCAATGACCAATGAGCCAGAATCACCGCCTTCGCTCATCCCCCCAGTGAGGATTTGCGCTGTAAAACGGGCAGTCCGTTCTCCGCGTGGGGTGCTATATCCCACATCTACTGTTGCATTTAATAAAGTGACGGTGCTTTTTCGTAGACCTGTTGTCCGCCCGTGTTTGACAACCGTCATCCCGATATTGACCGCTTTTGTCCCTGCTACATAACCAACAGATGGAATTTGGGTATCAAATTGGGCAGGCGCGATGATTTTTCCTAACGCACAATCTACCAAATTTTCTTTGCGACCGGGTATTGGTGGCGGATTTTGAGCAGATGTCCCGCCAGATGGGTTATTGGGGCGTGAGGATGACCCACTAGACGGCGAATTGCCACCGCGTGAAGGTGAATTGCCCGACGACCCGCCTGCGGGAATGCTTCCACCTTTGCCCAATAAGCGCAAAACAATATCCAACATCATATTACACCCACGTCCACCGATTTGTTCCGCCACATCCGATGGTGCAATTTGGCTAACCGCATTCATCTCGGCGGTGGAATCTTGCAAATACCGAAGCGGGATGAATCGTTCTAATGTGGCGACCATATCACCCGGATTCATGCCCCCGTCTAAGGGCGCAGGTTGCAAAATGGGGTCGCCTTTTTGGGCAAAGTTGCAATTGGCAAACACATGATTATTCGATAAAACGAAAATTTCGCCCGTCACATTATCACGCACCAATGCCCCTAATGTGCCTGCTGTGCTGGCATAATGACCCATGCTTACACCCAATGGGATTATGGGGCGGAAACGGGCTTTGGGGCTGTTGTTGGCACGGAGTTTTCCGACCACATACACATCGGTTTTAACCCCTTCAATATCTTTCGGCACACGGTCTTGATTATCAATTTCGCTCAGTGGGCGTTTTTCATCCACCAAAACCACCAACGATGGCTGGTCTGTGAGTGTGCCTTCTGTCTCTTTGAAGCCTGCCGCCACACCCACCACATGCGATTTTTTGAGCATCTCTTCTTGAATAAATTCTTGTATTTTGAATATTAACTGAAAAATGGCACTATTATCTTCAGACATAACCATCCACCCGCCTTTGGTAACGATATTTATATTTATCATCATACGCCAAAAGCATGATTTTGCAAAAATTTCAGGTAGTGTATCCATTTCGGTTGAAATTTTCCAATTAACCGCGCCCCGTGTAAGGGCGCAACATGTTGCGCCCTTACTTTCAACCGAATTCGATACAGTA
>JALONZ010000093.1 GCA_025454675.1 Anaerolineae bacterium
ATGGGCGGATTTAGCCATAAAAACGCTCAAGGAAATGTCCGAAGACGGTGCATTTTTCTTGATTGATGATTTAAGCCATCCCAACACCAACCTCACACCGTATGGTGCGAAACGGGCGCGTGAGGTTTTAAGTGCGGCACCATGGCATCGTGAAAAATTTTATATTGCGACAGTGGTATCCAATTCATTTGTGAATCGGTTAGCTAAAATTCTCATCAGCCCATTTTTATCGTTTCGCATAAAAGCGGTTCATGTCATGTTCACATCACGCAATGAGGCAGATAAATGGATAGCTGAGTGTATGAAATTGGAAGGCATTATGCAGACAGAACACGAAGAGGCATAGGTTATGCCTCTGGTTCATGAATGCCCAAAATTTCGCCAACCATTGTTAATAGCGTGGTTGGTAGAAGTGTGAGCATGGCGAGGGCGGTTTCTGGGTCATCTTGCGCGGTGGCTTTGGCTTCATCCAACATGACATCAATCACATTGATGACCAATAAAAGCAAGGTTGCGACTTGCTCGATGACAGCTTCAATCGCATCGGGGTCGGTTTGCGAATTGAGGAGCATATAGCCTGCACCCACCAACAAGGGTAAGGTGGCGACTGTGACCAATTGCACGGCTACCTGAAGCGTTGCAATATCAATATCACTGGTGGGTTGGGTTTGCTGTTCGACTGTTTGGGCAATCCGCGCCATGATGGTGAGCGCCAACCGTTTGGGGGCGCGTTCAAAAGGGGCGACACGGAGCATATCATCCACTTTTTGTAGGCGTTGATATTCATCGGCTGTTTGGGGATTTTCGGCAATGAGGGTGGCTAATTCATCTATAGCTTGGGCAGACAGGGGTGCATCAAGCGATTCTTGCATGAGTTGATGTTTACGTTCCATAATTTACATCCGTTCTTCTAGCGAATTTTGAATATCCGCATCGCTAGGGGTTAATCTTTCTGCCAACAATTGCCGTGCGCGGTATAAACGGCTTTTGATGGCGCTTTCGCTATCACCCAAAATATCGGCGATTTCGGCATAGGAGTAATCGTACCAATAGCGCAATACCACGGCGGCGCGATAATCGGGTTGAAGGGTATGGAGCAAGGCTTGAATGTGTTGGCTACGCTCATTCCCTAATAAGGCTTGTTCAGGTTCTGGGTCATCGCTCGCTAATGAGAGTGTCGCGGGGATGCTCTCATCAATCGAGACATAACTCATGCGCCGTTTACGCAGGCGGTCTATGCAATGATTGGATGCAATCGAAAGCACCCATGTCTTAAATGAACGCTCATGGTCATAGCGTGCCAAATTGTAATAGGCTTTTAAGAAGGCTTCTTGGGTTGCATCTTCGGCTTCGGTGCGCTCTCCCAATAACCGATAACACAAATTATATACCGCATCTTGAAAGGTATATAACAATTCCGCAAAAGCCTCTTGGTCGCCATTGAGGGCGGCGTTGACCCACTGACTAATGGTTTCATCTATCACGATGATGTTGTCTTTCACTTAAATAACTCTACGCAACAATGATAGCGCAAGTTGCAAGAAAAATCACGCAATTTGCGTTATAATAATCAGTATAGATTGGTAGGGTGCGCCCCTACATCCACAAAATAGACAAATTGGATTTTTTCATGCGCCACATTCAACCCAAAGTTATTTTTTCAGAAGCATATGATATTCATTTTTTAGGACTCGAAAAATTGCACCCCTTTGATACGCGCAAATATAGCCGTGCATGGTGGGAAGCCAAAGCCACACTCGGCGATTTTTTGGCTGAACACACCCTCACCCCCACCGAACCTATATCGGTTTTTGATTTATTGCGTGTGCATACTGCCCCCTATTTGAATGAATTGTGTTCCACGCATTATATTGCCCGCGCCATCGAAATGCCCATCATTGCGCCGTTTCCGTACCCGATGGTCGAAACGCATCTGCTCAAGCCGATGCAATATGCCACACAAGGCACATTGCTGGCGGCGCAAACGGCGTTATATAACCGTGTGGCAGTGAATTTGGGTGGTGGCTATCATCACGCCAGCACCGATAGGGGCGAAGGGTTTTGTTTGTATGCCGATATTGCCATCGCCATCGAACAATTACACGAAAAAGGGGTGGTCTCATCCAAATCGCAAGCGGTCATCATTGATTTGGATGCCCATCAGGGCAATGGCAATAGTCGGTTTTTTCGAGGAAAAGATTATGCGTTTTTATTTGATATGTATAACGCCGCCATCTACCCGCATGATACCTATGCCCAAGAACGGATTGATTATGGCATTTTACTCAATTCGGGTTGTACCAGCAGTATGTATATGGATTTGCTGTATCACAAATTACCAGAAGCCATGAAACGGGTCAAAAATCCGAGCATCGTGTTTTATATCGCGGGGACAGACCCCTATGAACATGATATGCTGGGCGGGTTGCGTCTGTCTGAACATGCCATTTTTGAACGCGATAAGTTTGTGATTGATAGCATCGTCCAAATGGGAATCCCGCTTGTGATGGTTTTAGGTGGAGGGTATCATCGCCATTCGTATCAGATGATTGCACGTACCCTCATCTATATCATGGAAACGTGGGGCAATGATGCCCGTTGATTGGCTGACTGCACAGGCGCATGAACGACTCATCACTTATTTGCAGGCACATTACGGCGATGTTTTGTTGCACCGTGGGGGCGGATATTATCCCGTTGCTGTCCAACCGATTCATACCCAAACATCGGTAGATGCGTTATTAGGACAGCTTGATTTAACCTATTTAACCGCGCCTGATTTTGCCATTTATGATGAATCCCATCTGAATCAGTTGAAAGCTACACGTACATTGACCAACGGCTTATGTTATGCGCTGAATCGGATTGAAAATGGCATTTTACATGGCAAATTAGGGTATTATTTTGATATGTTGGCAACGTGCGATGCACTTGACCAAGAGATGCGTGCTTATGCCCGTGCCGAAATTGACCAAACGCCGTTGCGTGACCAATTGCATCAGGCAATCCCGCGTCAACACTGGTTATGGCATGGCGCAGGGCGCGGTAGCACGGTTGGATTGGCATCGTTGGTGGTATTTTATCATGAGGGTTGTTATCGGCTGATTTTTTGCCAACGGTCACAGAATGTCGCGGTGAATGCAGGGTTATATCATGTATTACCCGCGTTTGTCTTTCAGCCGAATCGGGCGGAATGGGCGACCCGCGAATGGTCATTGACGCATCAATTTTTGCGCGAATTTGGTGAAGAATTGTTCGGTATGGCGGAATATGATGATTGGGATAACCCAAATACCCCTGATTATTTTTATGCTCATTCGCCTGTAGCGGATATGCGGGCGATGTTGGCGGATGGACGGGCGCAATTGCTCCCGACTGGCGCGATATTCAACCTGATGTCTATGCGTTCTGAATTGGGGATGGTGTGCATCATCCACGACCCCGATTGGTACACTCGCCACGAAAGCCAATTGAATGATGCGTTGGGTGTAGAACGTCAAGCCACATGGTATATCCCGATAGATACGTTGTCGGGGTTGCCAGACCAGTTACATCTCAAAATGACCCCACAAGGCGCGGCGGTCTTTTGGTTGGGATTCGATAAAGCGAGGGAAATCATCAAATGACACTGGAATTTAGCAAACTGACCGAGCAGGTTTATAAAATGGGGGTGATGATGGATCAACTCGATTTTGACCTGACGGATAAACTGGAAATTGCCAAAGAACGCTTCGCATCGGCGGGCGATTTGGAAGCAATTCGGGAACGGATTGATTTTGTCCGTCATCATATCAGTGGGTATCGGGGTGCCGCGCCGTTGGATAGACCGCATAACGTCCCGATGAATTTTATTCATCCCGTGCCACCCATGCCAGAACGCGCCACGATTATCGCGGTTGATGGGTCACAAATTTATCCGTATGAGCAGTCACCTGTGCATTTTTATTTGCTCAATATCGGCGTATTCACCTATCATCATGGGGCATCGCATGTTCCGCAACCGCAGACATTGCCCAAATTGTTTTTTCATAAAGATTATGTGCATGATGGGGCGGGGCGGTTAGTGTCGAATCGGACGGTAGACGCACGGCGCACGGTGTTGGAGATGCAAATTCTGGCGCAAGTGGCATGGGAGACACATCGTAAAAATCGGTTGCCGATGATTGCTTTATACGATAATCAATTGATGTTTGGGGCGAATAATGATGTGGTGGGTGGCAAGCAATTGGTTAAAGAATATCATGGCGCGATGCAACACTTGTATGATGTGCAAGCCAATGGGGTGCGTGTATCTTTGGCGGGATATGTGGATAACCCGGTGCGGAGTCGGGTGATTTTGCGCTTGTTATATTTGATGAGCCTGCAAGATGAACACGAAATCCGCGCCCATTCTCATGAATTGAAAGAGGGGGGCGATTTGGAAGGATTGCGCGATATTCACCTGTTGCGGAGTGTGTTGAAAATGGGTGAGCGCACTGCCGTGATGGTGCAAAATTCGCCGCGCAACTTGGAATATAAACGGGTGAACCCCAGTCACGAAATCGCCTTTTTTTATGTGAAGGTGGGGACAGAAACCCGTAGTAATATTGCGCGGGTGGATGTGCCGATGTGGGTGGCGCGTGACCCGCAAGCCCTCGATGACCTTCATGCGATGTTGGTGGCGCAATCTACGATGCAGGGCAATAATCCGTATCCATATGCGCTCACCCGTGCCGATGAATTGGCGTATGTGAGTAGCAAAGATAAGAAAAAATTGGATGAGATGATTAATTTGGAATTGCGCCGTAAAGGGATTTCGCCTGCTATTGGCAATCCGAAAGCACGCGGAAAGACATTGGCACGGAGCGACCAACAACCATATGAGTTACGGACAGACCTGAATCGCACCGATTTGTAAAGTAGGAAAATTGGTTTGTTGCAAACATGGCAAGTTTGCGTAATAATTACCCGCTATCGTTTATTGTGATGGCAAAATGTTATGACCACAGCCAATTTGAAGATGATTACACTGTTATTGGTCTGCGATAACCGTGAATATCAGCAGAATTTACAAGATATTTTTGAAGCCTATGTTGAAAAAGTGCATATTGCAACCTCGCCACGTAGTGCAATTGAACTTTTTCAGCGTGAACATCCCCAAGTCATACTCATTGATAGCACGCTACTCGGTGTAACGCATCGTTTTTATGTGGAATTACGTCAGCTATGTGGTGCTGATGGCTTAATTATCGCGCTGGTAGAACGGGATAATGAGCCAGAATCGAGTGTGGCGCTATCCGCCAGTATTGATGATTGTTTTCATTTTGTGACTCCTCCCGAACTGATGCGCCGTCGCGTCAAAAATGCGTTGTTGATGAAGCATCAAATGATGTACCAGCGCATGACAGGCGGAGGTGTGCCGACGAATGAAGTGCAATTGGCAGAAGAAAAATATCGTCATTTATTCGATTCTGCCAATGATGCCATTTTTATCACAGATATGGCAACGGGTCGTTTTTTGGATGTGAATCGGCGGGCGGTGCGTTGGTTGGGATATTCGCGCGAGCAATTGTTGCAGATGACCCACTTTGATATTGAAACACCACTCATCACCCAAAATAGTCAAGAAGGTAATACCGTGGTGCAAGAGCTGAGTACCAATGGGCATTTTATTTTTGAAATTGGCTATAAGGCAATGGATGGGTCAGTTTTCCCAACTGAGGTGAGTAGTCGCATTTTTACCTATGAGGGGCGGCGGGCGCTCCTCAATATTGTGCGCGATATAACCCGCCAAAAACAAATTAAATCCGAAGAAGATGCCCAACGTCAATTGGCAGAAGCCCTGCGCGATACCGCCGCCGTTTTGAATAGCACGCTGGAACTGGATGAAGTAATAACCCGTGTTTTGAGCGCAGTTACGCGCGTATTGCCATCCAAATTTGCCAGCATTATGCTGATTGAGGGAGAGTATGCGCGGATAGCTCACTCAACGGGTTATGAAAGCATTTTGGCAGATGTGAATTACCTCAAAAATTGGCGTGTCGAAATTAAAAGAGCCAAAAATTTGGCTTGGATGATAGACCACCACAAACCTATGATTATTTCGGATGTGAACCATTATGCGGGGTGGCTTCAATTCTCTGAGGTGAGTTGGATTCAGTCATATATAGGTGCGCCGATTATTGTCGAAGGCGAGGTCATCGGCTTTCTCAATATGGATTATCCAGAACATAATCGCTTTACACAATCTCATGCCGACCAATTGATGGCGTTTGCCAATCAAGCGGGGATTGCCATTCAAAATGCCCGCCTGCATGAGGCGATTCGGCGCTATGCCGATGACCTCGAAAAGCGCGTTTTGGAACGTACTGCCCAATTGACATTGGTGAATAACCAATTATTGGAGCAAATCACCGAGCGCCAAAAAATTGAGGCGCAATTAGATGATGAGCGCAATTTATTGCGGGTATTGATTGATAATATCCCAGATGAAATTTATGTCAAAGATTTAGAAGGGCGACACATCCTTGTCAACAAAGCGATGGATAAACGCCTGAGCAAACGTGCGCCGAATGGTGTGGTGATTGGCACAACCAACGCGAATTATTTGCCACCAGAAAAAGTGGAACAACGTAAACAAGAGGAATATCATATTTTATATGAGCGTAAATCGGCGCTTACCCAAATGGGTAGCTTTCAATGGGGGACCGAACCGACATGGGTCTTGATGACGCGCGTCCCTATTTATGATGGGCAAGGGCAACCATTGGGGATTGTGGGCATCAACCGCGATATTACCGAAGTGAAAAAAGCTCAAGAATCGGTGAGTTATATCATTGGTGGGGCATATTGTTTGTTGTGGTATGCCAATATAGATGCAACTGGCGAGCGACCCAAGTGGAATATGCAAGTGAGCAGTGAAGAGGCATCCATGCGCTTTTTGCCACTCCGATTAGACCCGAATCAAGATTATATTGAGGCATTTCGGCGGTCTGTTTTTCCTGAAGATGTTGACAAATTATATAAGAATAGCACTCA
>JALONZ010000094.1 GCA_025454675.1 Anaerolineae bacterium
CGGTGATGTGGATGAGATGATAGGGGCGGTGGCGCGGTTGATGGATGATGAGGCGTTGCGAGACGATTGTGCGGTGCGGGCGCGTGCCTATGCCGAAGCCCATTTTTCGCCCGCCCGCGTGGTGGATGCGTATGAGGGGATATTGGAAACACTGGTTTAATAACCTATTCTGGTGGCAGACATACGAGGCAAAAACCGCCTCTAGTCCGCCATTACATGCCTTCCTATTTTGAGGGGTACTAGACCCTTTAGGGTCGTATGTCAGCCAAAAATCACTTTATATGTCGTCCACAAGAGGCTTACCTATGGCATACTCATTGTCCCCACCACCGCGTATTCATCCCCGCCTATCGTGGGTTGTATGGTGATGGTATCCGTCAACAAATAGACCTTCACACCCACCGTATATGTGCCTGCTGGTAATGCCGATATGCCCTCCGCCAATTTCAGATGATGCGGGTCATAAATAATTTCGCCATTTGTCCATGTGCTGGTCGGACGTTCCCCGAAAAACGGGTAACTATCATCCTGCGCGACTAAACGCCCATTTTCATCCAACAAAATAGCCGATACGGTGTAATTTTGGTCTAAAAGCGCATTCGATGACCACCAAATTTCGACCAAATTATCATCCGACACGCGCACTTGGCGAATTTGCATCCCATTTTGATATTCGGCGAGGGTCGTATCCGATACGCGGTCAAACCGATATAAATCCAATTGGCTATTTTCTACCCATGCCCAACTGGTTTTGGCGGTTTGGATGTAGCCCACATCGCGCAACGCCTCAAAACTGCTCATATCGCTTGACCAGTGCATCAGCCAAACGCCGTTATGCGCGTTCAATAAGTCGCGCAAGCCTGTTTGATATGTGCCAGCATCTTCTAATTGCCATTGGCGCAGTGAACGCCGTTCTAAATTGGGCAAGTACAAGTCGTAGTAATACACCATTTGCCAATCGCCTGATGGTGTGACATGCGCGAGGAGCAAATCATCAGGCTGTGCCACATCCGCCACAAATTGCCCAATATCCCGAAACGGAGGGCGTGCAATGGCGGTATCATCCGTTGTCACACCATAAATCAGCAACACCGCCACAATGAAACCCAATGTCCCACCACGCAAATGACCTAATCCATAAGCGATGAGCAAGGCAATGGCGGGTGTAATTTGCGTGAGCCGATAATCCATCAATATCGGCGTATAAAAATTGAGGATATATGCACCTGTCACGGGTGCGATTATCCACAATAGTAAAAACAGAGGGCGATTGACCTGCCCGTAACGGTGTAAGTGTGCAACATGTTGCGCCCTTACATCAACGATATCGTTGTGGGCATGATATATCATGCCCCTACCCATATCGGCTGTTTTATAATCCAAATTCAGTTTGGTTTTGGGTTTTGGTGGGGGGGGCGCGTTGAACATGATTTTTAACCCAACGGGGAACAACCCCCAAAATGCCAACCCCATTGTTAATGCCCATTGTTCGGTGAACCAATTCACACGCCAATTCCATAATGATTCGAGTGTGGATGGCACATTAAACCCTGTCCCGACATTCGCGGTTTGTCCAACGACCACCGCCAACCCCCACGGGATGAAACTCGCGCCGATGAGAAACGCTCCGAACATCGCCCATAGGCGCAATTTTCCGCGCAAAAACAGCAATGCGATTAATCCTTGCACACCGATGAGCGCCAAGCCGACATATTGCGTATACACCAGCGTGATTGACCCAATTACCCACACCGCGCAGGCGAATTTAACCCGCCGTGACCACCCTTTATCTATCCTGAATAGGCGGGTGAAGCGCAAAAATCCCCACACACTGACCAATGCCCATAACACATGCCACGTATACATGCGAACATCCTGCGCGATGGATATTTCCATATCCGCCAGCGCCAACATCAATGATGCGAGTAGGGGAATGGGGGTTATTTTATTTGGTTTGCGAAGGCGTTCCATCTCACGCGCCACTTGATAAATTATCACCACGCTCAAAACGCTGGGTAACACCGAAAAATAGCGCAACGCAAATTCGGTGATGTCGGTGAAGGATGCCCATAGGCGCAAACTGAGAAAATAGAGGGGCGGATGCACATCGCGGATGAGTACGCCAAAAATATCGGGGTGACGGATTGCCCAATACGAAAATCCTTCATCCACCCACAGGCTTTCGGCATCCAGATTGTGCAAGCGTGCGATGAATGTCAGGAGTAATATGCCGATGAGGACGTGAAGATGATATTTTTGATAGAATGGGATGGTTTTGTGTATGTTCATGTGGGGAATTGTAATGGATGTTGGGGCAGGTTGGGTAGGGGAATCGTTTTCGAGTGGGGTCTAATGTAAGGGCGCAACATGTTGCGCCCTTACAAAATCGTCTATTTTTGGTGTGTATGGCATGAATTATCATGCCACTACATATTTATTTAACCATGAAACTTTGATGGGATGGTCGCAGGGTCAATGATGCCCTCACGCTTCCCGCGTTGGATTGCCAATTTCACCTCACCGATGGCGCGGGTCACTTCGATATGACGTGGGCAGGCGGGGGTGCAATTATAAATGGTACGGCAACGCCACACCCCATTGGGTTCAGATAACACGGCGAGGCGGTCTTTCCATCCTTGGTCACGACTATCGAAGATAAAGCGATGTGCTTGCACAATGGCGGCGGGTCCCACATATTTGCCATTTGCCCAAAAGCTGGGGCAGGATGTGGTGCAAGCCGCACATAAAATACAATTGGTGGTGTCATCAAAAATATCACGGTCTTCTTGTGATTGTAACCGTTCACGACCATTGGCAGGAACGGGGTCATTATTGATGAAATAGGGCATGACTTCGCGGTAATGGGCGAAGAATGGCTCCATATCCACAATCAAGTCTTTTAGGACGGGCAAGCCCAAAATTGGCTCCACCTGAATGGTATTTTTTGCGCCCGTCACCACATCGCGCACCAAGACTTTGCACGCCAACATATTGCGCCCATTAATCCGCATCGCATCCGACCCACAAATCCCGCTTGAGCAAGAACGGCGGAATGATAATGTGCCATCTTGCTCCCATTTGACGCGGTGAAGCATTTCCAGCACGCGGTTAGTGGGTTCAACATCTTTCAATTCAAATTCTTGCCAATATGGTTTGGCTTTGCCCCCCGCTTCGGGGTTATACCGACGAATTCTGAATGTTATATCCATCTCAATCCCTCATAAATAGCAAATTCAATGTCAATGTTTGAAACCCCTGTCTAAACTTTTCCATTACATGAAGAAGGATGTCTGTAAGGGCGCAACATGTTGCGCCCTTACACCTTTCGTAAAGGTCAGCAGATAGGGATAATAATTTGATGATTAATATGTCCGTTCTTTCGGCAAAAACCGTTCATCCTCATTGGCAAGGCTGGTATCAACCTTTTTGGTCGTATCCAAGCGATAGGTTGGGGTTGGCGCATACGGGTCATCGGTTTCACGATAGGCGAGGGTATGTACCATCCAATTCACATCATCGCGGTCTTTATAATCTTCACGGCTATGCGCCCCGCGGCTTTCCTTACGATTCACGGCACTCAACGCGGTGGAATCTGCCATATCCAACATACAACCCAATTCCCATGCTTCCATCAGGTCGGTGTTATATTTTGTGCCTCTGTCCTCGATGAAGGTATCGGTCATATACAGATGGCGCAATTCTTTCAGTTCTTCAATGGCTTGATTCATGCCACTCTCGGTACGGAACACACTCACATGATCCATCATCACCTTTTGCATCCGTGTGCGGAGTTCATGAATACGGGTTTTGCCTTTAGCATTGCGAATGCGTTGGAACTCGGCTTCGATTTGTGCGGTTGGATTGTTGGGCAGGGGCAAAAATTCGGCTGTTTTCACAAATTCTGCCATCTTCATGCCACCACGCCGACCAAATACGACCAAATCTACCAACGAATTTGTCCCCAAACGATTTGCGCCATGCACACTCACACATGCCACTTCGCCCGCCGCATATAACCCGCGCACGACCGTGCCTTGTGCATCCCAAATGGCTTCGGCATCAATATTGGTGGGGATGCCACCCATCGAATAGTGGGCAGTCGGTTGGATGGGGATGGGTTCGGTGAGGGGGTCTACACCGATATAAGTGCGGCAGACATCGAGTGTTTCTGCCAAATTTTTGCGGATATAATCATCATCAATACGGCGGGTTTCGCCAGCTTCTGCCAAATAGCGATTGACGGTTTGCGGGCGAATATCCAAATGGACATAATTACTCCCTTTAATACCATTACCATCGCGCACTTCCAGATAAATCGAGCGGCTCACCACATCCCGACTGGCAAGGTCTTTGATTTTTGGCGCATATTTTTCCATGAAGCGTTCCCCGTTGCGATTGAGCAAAATCCCGCCTTCGCCACGAATGCCTTCTGTGAGCAACACGCCCAAACCATATAACCCAGTGGGGTGGAATTGATAAAATTCCATATCTTCCATCGGGATACCACGACGGAATACCACCGCCGCGCCATCACCAGTTAATGAGTGCGCGTTGCTGGTGATTTGCCAAACACGACCCCAGCCACCTGTGGCAAAGAACACCGCTTTGGCATGGAATACATGAAATTCGCCTGTGGACAGTTCTAATGCTACTGCGCCAACACACGCATCACCATTCATGATGACATCTACAACATGAAATTCATCAAAAAAGTTCACATTGTTCTTGATACATTGTTGATACAGGGTTTGCAAAATCATGTGACCAGTGCGGTCGGCGGAATGGCAGGCACGGCGAACAGGTTTCTCGCCAAAATTGCTGGTATGACCACCGAAACGACGTTGTGAAATTTTGCCATCGGGTGTGCGGTCAAACGGTAAACCCATGTGTTCCAGTTCCACAATCGCATCCACCGCATTTTCTGCGAGGATGAGTGCCGCGTCTTGGTCGGCGAGGTAATCGCCACCTTTGACAGTATCAAAGGCGTGCCAAAGGGGTTTATCTTCTTCAAGATTGCCCAGCGCCGCACCAATCCCACCCAATGCCGCGCCTGTATGACTGCGGGTTGGGTACAATTTGCTCACAACTGCGACATCTGCGCCACCACGACTGGCATATAATGCCGCCATGAGTCCAGCGCCACCTGCACCCACAATTACAACTTCGTGCTTATGAATAATCATCTTCTTATTGCTCCTAGATAATCCAATAATCCACAATCCAAATTAGTTATCGGTGCTTTCGGTGGATGTTTCTTCTGTAGCCGATTCATTGGTGGCTTCTTCTTGTTCATCACCACCATGCGATTGAATTTCACCCACAAGGGCAATCCGCGCTTTTTCTGCCATTTTCACCGATGTATTGGTGATTGTCCCCGCCAATGCCGCGCCACCCACGCCAATCACCACCACCGCGCCGATGATACAGGCATATGTGGCGGTACGGCGTAATAGCACACTTTTGGCGGTGTAATCGGTTAGCACATAGCGCAACCCATTGAAGCCATGTACCCCTGCGAGGAATAATAAGGCAAAATCGTAGAAACGCCAAATGGCAACACTCAACACCAAATAATTCCAACGCTCACCCACAAATTCAACGGCTGTACCCGTATCATTGATGGCATTGCCCAAATATTCGCCTGCGCCCAATTGGGTGACAGTGGCGGTTACGCCTGGGATGCTTGTGCCTGCAACCGTCAAATCGAATACGCCTTGCACAACGTGCATCACGGCTAAGTGACCAAATACCAACGGGATGATGAGCAAGCCACTCATCCGCATGTACGACCACCAGAAGCGTTCTAATTTGCTCCCTTTGCTGATGCCACCCACAACGGCTTTTTCTTTGTTCCCTAAAATCAGACCCGCGAACACTGCGAATATAAATGCCGCCACAATGCCCGCACCAATGCCAATCACGAATGGTAATTGTTCTGCCAACACTTCGCTGAGGGGTAATACAGTGGGGTTTGAGCCATAATATTTAATCACATGACCCAACATGAGCAAAAAGACAGGGATGAGTAACACCACAGTGGCGACCAATACCCATACCGCGGCGCGTTGTTGAAAACGCCACCAGCGTGGATTGTAATCCAATACGCCGATGCGTAACCCGTTAAACGCATGATAAACCACGCACGCCACCAAGACAAACTCGCCTAATGTGAATAGGGGGGTTTGATAGATGGCAATGGCTTTTTCGTATAACTCTGGGTAAAACACCGACCACGAGGTATCAATGATGTGCAGGATGAAGAAAAATAATACGCCTAAGCCAGTAATGCGATGTAGCACCCAGCTCCATTGACCAATCGCGCCTTTATAGCGCAAGGTCTCAGTTAATGTAGTAACAAGGGAACTCACAGTGACGACCTTTCTGCATACAAAATTTGAATTTTTTCTTAATTCCAATAGCATAAACGCTCTGAATGAATTATAACATAGCGCAAGTAGTCTGCAATGAATGATGGTCTATTGCGGAATTTTTAGTTATGATTGTGTTAGAAAGGACGTGATAAATGTCAGATATTGACCTAGAAAGTGCCATCTCACAATATTATGAAGATGCGTCGCTCACCGATGCGCTCACCGACCAACCTGCTGATACCTTGCTCAAATGGGGCGAAGAACAATTGCAGGCACTCGCGCAAAAATCATCTAATCCTGATGATTTTGATGTGCAATTCACGCAACTCCGCAAACTGATTAAAAGTGCCAGCCGATTCATCGCTGAACATCAACATATGGCAGACGATGAGCAACAAGAATCACTGGAAAAAATTATGGGATTTGCCCAAAATCTAGGTTTGGTAACGGGAAATGCGCTTTCGGGTATCATCGAAGAACAAAGGTCATTGGCAGATAACGATTCGGTGGTGCATTTTATCGCCCAATTTGCCAGCACCGTCACGACTGCTATCCCAACGCCACCCCC
>JALONZ010000095.1 GCA_025454675.1 Anaerolineae bacterium
GGCGCAACATGTTGCGCCCTTACAAAATCCCCTATTTTGAGTGAATACTTATTGAAACCGCGCAAACGCGCTCAAAAAGGCTTGTGGCATGGGTGAACGGGCAATTGCGGATGCCATCAATGCCTTTGCAAAGTCAATGATGACAAATTTCACCACACCCGCATAAAACGCGGGGATAAATGCCAACCCCGTCACCGACATGAGGACGATTGTCCCTGTGGCGAAGTAAATACTCGCGCCGATGGTGGCGGCAATCAGATGTACCCACAAAGTATTGCCAAAACGTTCACAAATCAGACCAATCATGAAGGCGGCTGGCACAAATCCCACGATGAAGCCCCATGTAGGACCCGCGAACACACCAAAACCCAATCCGCGTGCATCCACAGGCAAGCCAATCAACAGCAAGCCGATATACCCAATTTGCGAGAGTGCCGCATCACGGCTACCCAGTACCATACCCGCCAACATAACAATCATCGTTTGCAGGGTAAATGGCACGGCACCACTTTCGAGGGTGATTTTTGCGCCAACAACCGTTAACGCGGTGAAGGTGGCAATCGCCAATAAGCGTTGAATCAGTTGGGCTTGCTTCCTCCAAAATATATTGTAAAAATAAAATTTATGTCCGATTGCCCGCGTTTGGCTGGACAATCACGCGCACCATCTCATAATGTGGTTTTACACGATTATTCGGGTCATCTGTACCGAGTGCGCGACTTTCAATCAGGGTAACATGCGCCCCCAATGACGGCAAATCATAGGTGGTCATCCATTCGCCAGAATTTTGGACATTACGATATGTCCCTAATTTGGCTTTTCTGTCCATACGGCGCAATTTGCCTTTGGCGCGGTTAAAATTCATTTTGACCAATTCATTTTGCAATTTTTCGCGTTCTTCTGCGTTCAAAAAGTATGGCATATCATCGCTCCCTGTTGCTGTAAAGAATTGATTCTATTATAGCGCCTCTATGAGTTTGTAGACAGGTGGTTATTATGGGGTACAATTATGAAAGTGATTAAAAAATAACGGAATTTATCATGTCTGAGCTTGCCAAGCCAAAAACAGTATCTGAACTGACACGTTATATCACCTATGTCCTCACCCAAGACCCCGTATTGCAAGATGTGTGGTTGGTCGGTGAAGCCTCAAATGTGCGCCAAGTGTCATCTGGGCATTGGTATTTCACCGTCAAAGACAAAGATGCACAATTGCGCTGTGTGATGTGGCGCACAACGGCTCAACGTCAATCGGTCATGCCCAAAGATGGCGGTGCATTTGAATTGTTCGGCAAAATTGCCATTTATGCCCCGCAAGGCGATTATCAGCTGATGGTCGAATATATCCGCCCGGTTGGTGTTGGCGATTTATATCAACAATTCGAGCGCCTGAAAGCAAAACTGGCATCTGAAGGCTTATTCGATGCCGATAGAAAACGCACTTACCCGCCCTATCCGCATATGATTGGCGTGGTGACATCCCCCACAGGCGCGGCATTTCAGGATGTGCTGAATGTCATCAGCAAACGCTACCCATTGGCGCATGTTATTCTCAGTCCCACATTGGTACAGGGTGATGATGCCCCTCCGCAAATTGTCCGCGCCATTGAACGCCTCAATGAACACACCCAAGCCGATGTGATTTTATTGTGTCGTGGTGGCGGTACGATGGAAGATTTATGGGCATTTAATGATGAACGGGTGGCGTATGCAGTGGCAAATAGTCGGATTCCCGTTGTGACAGGTGTCGGACACGAAACGGATTTCACGATTGTGGATTTTGTCAGTGATGAACGCGCCCCCACCCCATCCGCAGGCGCAGAACGCATCACACCCGATATTGAAGTCATGCACGAAGCGGTTGCTGATTATGATGCCCTGCTCCATTCCGCGATGGATGACCTCATCGCCGAAAAACGCAAGGCACTCGAAGCACTCCAGCGCCGTTTGATGATGGCATCGCCCACAGTCACCATTCGCAATCATCAGCAACGACTGGATACGATGGAACTCCGCGCCGAAAAAGCGATAAACAATCGGCTCACCTTGCTCAAAGAACGGCTGATTGCTAAAAATGCCAATTTATTGGCGCTCAACCCCGATGCAATTTTGGCGCGTGGCTATGCGATTATTCTCAAAAGTTCAGATAATACACGAATCACCTCAGAATTAGATGCAAAATCAGGCGATGGCATCACCATCCGCCTCAAAGATGGCGAAATTGTCGCCAGAGTGGAGGATAAAGAAACACATGGACGATATAAACGGACTCTCTTTTGAAAATGCGTTTGCGGAATTAGAAAAAGTTGTCTCAGAATTAGAGGGTGGCAGATTGAGCCTAGAGGAATCGGTGCGCTTATTTGAACGCGGGCGCAAACTCTCGGCATATTGCCAAACCATCCTCGAAAAAGCCACCCTGCGCGTGAGCGAAATCACAGATGATGGTGATGTGCGCCCGTTGCGTTAGCGTCGTTTCAGTTTGAAGCGCACCAAAATCACGTCTAGTTCTTCAATTCGCAACGCCAGCGCGAAGATGAAATAGGCAATCGCGCCACCGCCCGCCCCTACTAGCAACAAGGGTATCATCGGCATGTCGGTGAAAATAGCGGTCATCCCCCAAACCACCGCGCTCATGCCGATGGTCGCCAGCCCTGCGCGGAACGCCCCGTCCAAAATATGGCGCGTAGGGATGCCATTCAAACGGCGGTGCAATAACCACCACAACACACCCGCTTCGACCAGTGTCGTCAGGCTATTGGCGAGTGCCAAGCCCGCAAACGCGCCATTTTCCAGCGAATTTTTATCCCCGATGAATTGGATGAATATCAAACTGAGGACGATATTCGACACCATCGAAGCCACACCAATTTTGACAGGTGTCCATGTATCCGCCAGCGCATAAAACGCCCGTGATAACACCTCTAACAAGCTATGCCCCGCCATACCGATTGCGAAAAATGCCAATGCCCATGCGGTGGCGCGGGTGCTAGTGGCTGTCCATTCACCGCGTTCAAATAAGGATACCAACGGCACACCCATCAGGATGAGACCCGCCGTAGCAGGTAGCGCGAGGAATAACACACTCCGCATGGCTAATGCCAACCGCGCTTTATAGGTGGTCATATCATTTTCCGCGACCAATGCCGATAGCGTGGGAAAAATCACCGTACCCAAACTTTGGGCGATAATCCCCAACACGAAAAAGAGTAAAAACCATGCTGTGCTGAGTGCCGTTTGACTACCTTCCGCCATGCCCGATGCGAGCGCGACATTCACCAAAAAGTTGAGTTGCACCACTGCCAACCCCAACACACGCGGGAGCATCAATCCCAAAATTTCGCGCACGCCCTCTAAGCGCCATGCTAATAAGGGGCGCAATTTGGCTTTTACACGCCATAAACCGGGGATTTGAACCGCTAAATGCAAACTTGCACCTAAAACCGCGCCAAACGCCAATCCAAAGATATTCGCATCGGATGTTTGACCCGCGTATGGGGCTAAATTCGGGGCAATCAACAACGCACCGATGATGAGTCCGATATTATTCAGGCTGAGGGCGAGCGAGGGATACAAAAATTGTTGATGCGCGTTCAAAATGCCCATAATCAACCCACTCACGGCAAAAATGGCGGTGGTCATCATCATCCATTGCGTGAGTGAAATCACTAACGCTTGTTGCGATGCCGATGCGGACGGCACAATGATTATCGGCACATAAATCGGCGCGAGGATGGCGAGTAACCCGCCCAAAATCCCCGCCAAGAGGAATGAAAATGTCATCACCGCGCTGGCGAGTTTCCACGCATGGTCAGCGAATTCAGGTTTCAGATAACGCGAAAATACGGGGATGAATGCCGACCCTAATGCGCCCCCCGCCACTAGGGTGAATAACAATTCGGGGATGCGTTGGGCGGCATAAAACGCATCGAGTTCTGCACTTGTGCCAAATATGGCAGAAAAAACTGCCGTGCGGACGAATCCCAATACGCCACTGGCTAAAAATCCCAGCAGGACGACCAATGCCGACAAAAAAATTTGTTTGTTGGATAATGCGCGTGATGTTGTCATGCGCCATATGTTAGCAGAAAAAAAATGAGCGACTAGGGTTCTTCCTAGCGCCCAAAGCGGTTAGCCATTTGTGTACCTAAATTTATCAGGGCGGTGCGCCCTGCCAGTATGAAAAATTAATCCATCGCGCCTGCGAATACGGCTTCGGCACTGACTGGTTGTTCGTCGGGGACAGGCGCATTAATTTGATTCAGCGCGTATAACGATGCTGATAATCCCAACACACCCAACCCAAATGCGATGCCATACGCCAAATTGACGCTTCCCGTTGCACTCAACGCCACATCACGCGCAATTGCGCCACCACTAACACCAAAACCGCGTGCGAATGTGACCAGAAGTGTCCAAAATCCCAAAAATGTGCCTGCTTTGCCCAATGGACTCATATCCATCATCATGCCCAGCGTGCCGACATTCCAAATCCCAAGCCCCAAACCGAGCGTAATCAGCGCAGGCGTGACAATCCAGCGAATCGAAAACAGTGAGGACATGGCAAATAAGGCGAAGGTAATAATCAAAATGGTCACACCGATGGTATTCATGCGGTAATTGGTGAGCCATTTGAAGCGCCGTGCCAAGAATAAAAAGGCGATTGTGCCTAAAATTGCCATGCTCCCCCAATAGGCGGCGAATTTGGTGGTTGTGCGGGCGCTCATGTCGAATACATCCCCCGCAAACGGTTCTAGGATGAGGTCTTGCGAGAAGGCGAACATCATCGAAACCGCCAAGTAAATCCCAAAGTAACGCATGGGGCGACTTTTTAGCACCAAGCCCAAATCTTTCATCAAACTGGTCTCAGCTTGCGTGGTCGCCGCGTTGGAGATAAGTCCTGCGCGTTGGCGTTTTTCTTCACCCAACAGCGAGAAAAACCACAAGCTACCCATCATCATGCCACCCATCAAAAATAGGTTGAGCAAGGCATCGGCACTAAAATCAGGTCCCACATCAAAGAAATTAGGGGTATTCATGCCCGTCAGCAGGTAATCTATGCCCACCTTCACATCAGACGGGAGCATCAACCCAAACGCAATACCGCCAATCGTGAAACCCAATAACAGAAATGTCCACACAATCCCCACCGAGCGCCCACGTTGTTTGGCATTTGAGCGGTCATAAATCAGCGCCAAAAAGGTGCTAGACGATAGCGCACTCCCCAAACTGAAGAGGAGCATGGCGAGTGAGATAATTATCCACGCCCATAAATCGGCGGGACTGCCATTGATGAAGGCGGCGGTCTGATACCCCAGCATGAATACACTCAAGACCATCATGAACCGACCAAGCCACACCCAAAATAAGCGTTGATACCCCAAAACCGCGCGGCGGTCAGATATGCGCCCCGCAAAAATGCCGAGTGGCGCGAGGAAATAACGCAAACTCACCAACAAGCCAATCGGTGTGGCGGCAAATCCTAAGTCGCTAATCATCACCCGATTCCAAACACCTGTCGCCATGACATCTGCCATGCCCGACCCTAAGTGAAAAAAGCCGATTTTGAGATTGCGCCCAACGGTCAAATTTTGTTCGGCGGGGGGTTGTTCATTCATCATATTCATCCAGAAAATAAATACATCATCATTATGTGCTATTTGCGGTTGCAAGGGCGCAAATCTCTGCGCCCTCACCTTGCCATCAAAAATCTACACACACTTATTATTTTACATATATTTTTGTAGATTTATATAGATTTTTATAAGATGAATGTTAGCATTTTGAGGTGACAAATGTCAAGAACCAACTGTACATTTCCGTTTTGGGGCGGACATACGCTTTGCTAGGGCGTGTCTGCAAACTATAACCAAAGGATGATAGAAGCGATGGTGAGCATAGCAGAGTAATAACACGCCCGTTTTTCATACCGCGTCGCAATCCGCCGACATTGCTTGAGCCGATTAATAAACCGTTCTACTCGATTACGAGTTTTATAAAGCGACTTGTCAAACCGCCAACGCCGTTTTTGATGAGCGGGGCGTTTGATAGTCGCTTTTATTTTGCGTACCCGTAGAAATTGTCGGAATGCGAGACTACTATACGCTCCATCAGCCACCACATGCTTGGGATACAAGCGAGGGCGACCCCGCCCAACTCGTTTGATAGCTCCTTGCGTGATTAGGGATGATGCCATCACTAATTCATGATTTTGCCCTGCTGTGAGTTGAAAAACCAGCATATAGCTGTTGGCATCTATCCGTAGATGAATTTTGGTGCTAAATCCACCGCGACTTTTGCCTAATGCCTCGTTATGAGCATGACTTTTTTTGCCCCAGCCGCATGTTGATGAGCGCGTACAATGGTGCTATCCATGTAATGTACCTCCCAATCCACTAGCCCTTTGGCATCATTTTCGTGTTGCAATGCAACTGAGATTTGTTCCCAAATACCCAGTTTAGACCAGCGATAAAAACGACTGGATACCGTTTTCCAATTACCATAGCGGTCTGGCAAATCACGCCATGGCGCACCTGTTCTTAAAATCCACAAGATGCCATTAATAATTTGCCTGTGGTCAAGGTTTGGTCGTCCTGTTTTTGGCTTTTGCGCCGGTAACAACGGTTTTAGCCGTTCCCATTGTTCATCTGTCAGTTCATGTCTTTTTTTGTTCATACCCTTATTTTACATCTTTTTGACTTTGCAGACACGCCCTAGTCAGCCAGTACAGGCATCTAATAGGCAAGTGGGTTTATATTGGCTGATAAAGCCTAAAAAATAAGCTATGGCGCTAATTAGAATTTATCTTCCAGAATAAGCTACGGCGTTGTACTGGCTGACTAGAGGCTTTAGCCTCGTATGTCAGCCACAGAATAAAGGAATCTGATCGTATGTCAGCTAAAGAAATAATTCAATTGGCTTAAAAAGGCTTGCATAAAATATGATATAAACTATACTATGTATAATTCAAAAATTACTTTACTCAGAAAATGTTATGGGAACTGAACGACACCGCAAAAAACTACGTTTAGAAGGTTATGATTACGCCAGCAATGGGCTTTATTTCATCACGATTTATGTGAAAAATGGCGAATGTTTATTTGGCAGTATTCTCGATAACAGACTATTATTGTCCCCTGCGGGTGAAATGATTGCATCCTATTGGCAAAAATTACCACTCAAATATCCCTGTTTCTGTTTAGACGATTTTGTTGTGATGCCCAATCATTTTCATGCAATTGTTTTGATAGATACAAAAGTACATTCACCAATCAATTTGTCACAGGGTATTCAGTGGTTTAAGACTATGACTACAAATGCGTATATTCAAGGGGTGAACCATCAAAATTGGACACCGTTCATGGGCAAGT
>JALONZ010000096.1 GCA_025454675.1 Anaerolineae bacterium
GAGCGTGATGGTCGGTCTGCTGGGCGGCCGGACACGACTGGGTCCGATGGCAGGCCGGCTGCGCCTGGTCTGGCTGCAGGAGGTGGCCATGCCCAGCCTGGACATGCAGGACGCGCCGCTGAACTGGGGGCAGCGTGAAACACGGCGCCTGATCGAGCTGACCACGCTGTTCTACCTCGCACGCGAACTGCTGTGCGAGTCGGGCAGCCTGGTGACATCGGTGGCCGACACGCCGGACCGCTGTGTGGAACGGCTCCTGGGCACCGTCTTTGGCCAGGTGCGACGTTGGCACGAACGCCAGCGCGACTGGTCAGCCCGGCTGGTGGCGAATCACAGCGAAAAGCGGCTGTTGAGGGCGCTGACAGGCGCTGCGGGGCGACCGTCGTCCATCGACCTGATGCAACAACTCATCGCGTATACATCGGATAATCAACTGATTACATTGGCGCGAGATGTGTTGAGCGCGTTGGATGAGATGCGCCTGTATGCCCAAGCCGCCCCGCGTGTACAAGGGCGTATTTCGTTTTATAGCATCTACTTCCCATCAAAAAGCAAAGATTTTATCCGCGATTACGCTTTGCTAACGCCATTAAACGCATGGGGCGCAATGCTCCGTGAATATTATAATGTCAGCACCCCGCGCCTATGGCAAGCCGATGATTCACTCCTTGCCTATCACCCCGCCATTGCGCCCAAAGTGCGGGTGACACGGGTTTACCCAAGTGTGAGTAGTATCGTTTTTCCGCCAACGATTTCGGTGGAAATTGTGGGGCGCAGGATTGCATCAGGTGCGTTTACGATTGACCGTCTGAGCGAAGATGGCACAGCATATCGCTTGGCAGAAAACCGCATTTTGACCGAAGTCGTCACCGATACCAGTGTGAGCTTTGTGAATAGCTGGAAATCGGGCGTTGACCAGTCTTATTTCAATTGGCTACCGATGACATTGCCCGTTGTGACGGATGGTACGGTGAGCGAATTTGAATATCTGACGCGCACAGGCGATAATGCTTCGCTCAATGGGCGTTATCGTGAGGTGGGTAGTGAACGCTGGAATGATGTGGTGGTCATTTTTAATTTGGACGGCACTGTGCGCGATGTCATCACACAAACCGCCAGTGGCGCGTTGGCGGCGGTGAAAATCCCCGTTGGCGCAGAATTCCAAAGTTATCGCTATGTGGTCAAATCGGGTGGGGAACTGTCGCCAGAACCGAATACAGCGTACACATGGGGCGAAACTGGCATCTCGTGGACACCGCAAGCCGCACCATCAGGACAATATAATCTCGGCTTTTTGGTGACGGCATTCGGTGGCGCAAGCGGATTCGATGCGGTGCAAGTCACAGTGGATAATGCCACCTTCCCCCCCGATTTGGCGGGGTATGCTGATATTAATTTGGGTATCAATTTCCAACGCCCTGCGGGGTGGGGTGCGATTGCCGATTTGGGTGGGTGGCTAACTGCCAACAGCCCACGCGGTGATGCCGTGTTGAATGTATATTATTTCCGTGCGACAGATGATATTTTTGGTGTATTAGAGACCGCGCAACGCCGATTCGATTTGGAGTTGACTACCCCCGCCACGACCTATAGCTGGCAGGACGAAATTGGGTTGCGTTTTTCGCATACCTATCAAACCGCAGATGGTGTTGTTTGGAATGGTGACGGATTGGTGTTCCATCGGCAAACCGCACAAGGTGAACGTGGCATGGTTTTTACACTGGATACCCGTGCCGATGCGCGTGTCAATCGAAATGCCTTATTCAATAATTTTGCCAATTCAATTCAATTTTTTGATGCGGAAAGCCTGAAATTGGAAGATGTATCCGATTGGCGCTACGATTTTATCAATCGCTTGATTCCCTATCCGGTCATCAAGACATGGCAAAATACCACACGTCTGGCAGATGGTATTTGGACGGTATATCGTCCTGTCAGCGATGCCTCGCGCTTGACCTTAGCCGCGATTGCCCAATTGGAAGAAAAAGACCGCCAAGTGGCAATGGATGCGATTTTAGCAGAATTTGCGGCGGGTGGCACTGTCACCCAACGGATTTATGATGGTGAACACCACGAATGGCTCACCGCATCATTTGAGGTGATTCGGGGCGGTCAGCCGATGGTTGGGCGGATTTACATCACCGATTTGAATAATCGGTTGTATGCGTTTCGTTTCGAGACACCCAGAGGGGTGCAATCGGTTGGGATTTTCCGCGAATTTTTTGAGCCGATGATAGATGGATTTGCGCCACCCAGCGACATTACCTTTTCCAGTGGCACACGCACGGCATTTGTCAAATCGGCGGTCATCACGGCGAATGATTCATGCGGGGATGTGGTATGGAACACGATTTGTTATGGCGGTGGGCAACCCCTTCAATTGTTGACAGTGGATGAATTGGGCGAAATTACCCTCGAAACTGCCGACCAAACCCGCCCAATTGATGATATTTTGGCGTTTCGTGTGGGTGTATTAGAAGATGGCACAGTAGACCCGTTCAGTGTGGCATTGGTGAATGTGCAAGCCAATATCCCCAACACCAACACGACTGAGAATATCAAACTGATTGTGTTTGGTGGCGCGACTGTGGTCAATAAAGCGATTTTAGCGCCTGATACGGTAAATCGTTTATTGATGTTCAATCCGTTGGATATACGGGTGAACATTCGCAGTATGCCTTCTACGAATATATCATATGTGTCTGGGACGCTGATTTCGACTCAAGAGGTGGTTGCGGTTGCCCGCACAGAAGATAATGCGTGGGTACGGGTGCAATTGCCCGATAACCCCTATCAAACGGGGTGGGTGAGCGCGGAATTATTGCGTGTGGTAGATGAAACACAAACGATTGAATCGCTGAAAATTGGCAACCCCAATTTGCCAGATTATAGCGCCATGCAATCCATCGAAATTTTATTTGATGACCAACTCGACCAAACGGTATCACTAAACGGGGTACTTATTCAAACAACATCTAGCCAAAAAGCGGTGTATTTGGAAATCAACGGCGCGTTATTTGAAATTGCAGGTGGCTCGATGTTCTTTTGGCGTGGGGATGTCGCGGGCTTGGAGAATGTTTCAGCATCTGAGCAAGTTGATGCGTTTGGAGATGTGACCAGCCGTCGCCGTCCCAGCAGTTGGACATCCGAAGTGTTGAGTGGCTCGGTGCGGATTCAAATCGCCAATGCCGATGTGCAAGCCACCATTACATCGGTTGCAGGGACGCAAGTGGCATTTGATGAATCCGCCAGCAATGTGGCACTCAGCGCGGCGGATAGGTCGGGTGGGTCGCTGAATTCGGCATTATCTACCTCATTAGGGGTGGTGCAATTGGGTGGCAATTTGACCGCCGAAGAAATCCGCCAATTGCAACAAGTTCAGGGAGATGTGAATGCACTGGATTTGAACACCGCCCAAGATTTACCCTTCTTTTTTGGTGGGCGTGGCGAGGTGTTCTATTTCAATCAGGCTTCGTTCTCCGATACGAATGTGTTGGATTATTTATTCAGTCAGTCGCCGACTGAGCCATGATAAAAAATGCCCCGCCTCATTTAGACGGGGTATTTTGTTTTATTCGCTCAGTGATAAAACGGCGCGGATGCGGAATATATCCCCATCAACGCTGGTGGTGAGGGTAGCACTATCAAACAATTCTGAGAATGCGCTGATATTTGGTTGCAAACTTTGGATGTAACCAAGCGTTTGGTTATCGAGTCGTTCATCAAAAACGGCAGGTGTATAAAACAAAGCTAGATAATTGACTAACATTCCCGCAAAATTTTGGTCTACAAACCAAGCATGAGTCGCATTCGGTAGGGCATACTGCATTGCATTTTTATAAATGGGATTGGCATCGAATCCGCTGTTGCCCATCAAAATTTGGGTGGCGCTATTCCGTTCCGCGATAAGCAAAATATCATCCGTCACACCAAAAACTACCTCAATGGGCGCAAGGGTATCATCATTCAATGGGATGCTAATAACCATCGTATTACTAACACCGATTTGTTCGCGGGTCACATTAAATAGGTTGGCTGGCAATGTAGATAACAATCTGAACAGGCTATTGAGCAAGGTTTCGGCTTGGGCGCGGTCATCGTGGGCGATGATGATACCTTCGCCACTGAATAAAAATTCGCGCAATTCCTCAATGGATAACATGCTTGTTGGGGTGTTCGTAGTGGCATTTTGGGAATTGGTGATATACGATGCGATGCCTTCTGGCGAATAGGTGAAATAAATGGCAAAATCGCCTGTGAGCAACAATTCGGGCAAATTGACCCCTAAAAATCGGTTGATTTCGTTAACCTGCCCCAAAATATTTGTCCCACTGATTTGAGAGAATGTTGTAACCAACCCATTGAACAGGGGTAATAAATTTGTGCCATGAATCACACCTGTGGCATCGGCGGGGATGTATTGGGTGAAGGCGGGATTAAGCGGTGTGCCTAAAAATTCGGCGATGTCGTTTCCAAAACCGATTTGCGCGATGTCTATGGTGGGGGATGTGTCATCTTGGATGGTTGCGCCGATGACGGTGATGTTTCCACCGAAACCCATTTGAATGATTTGCCGATTGGGAGATTGATTATCTAGCAGGCTGATGAGATAGGGTGTTTCGCCGATGACCAGAATGTTATAACTGGGCAAGGGCAGGCTATTCAGTGCATTTTGGAATTGTGCGTCCATCGCTAAACTATCGGCGGGAGCGCCATTAATGGGGAGCAAATCATATTCGCTGGTTAAATATAAAGCATCATCATTGATTCCTGCTATGAAACCTGCTGATGGATTGCTATACAGGGTGAAATTGCCTTCAACAGATGTTTGGACTGTGCCACGTAGTAAATTTTCCATGAATGCTTCGGCTAATTCGCGGTCTGTGATGTCTATGATGAAAATGCTCCCCCGTATAGAATCTCGATTCCAATACATCCCCATTGCAATACCATCCCCTAGCCATGGACGGATAGACGTTTGAAAATCATCCTGTTGTAATGGGCGGGTGATGAGCAAATTGAGTACCTGATAAACATTCATATCGCCCAATTGAGCATCGGTGCTTGGATTAATGGCGATAATCCCGTTCATAATCGTGCGGACGACTTCGTTGATTTGGTCAAGATAGGCTTCATCGGTGCGGATGCCGATAAATATATCTGCGCCTGTGGGCATTTGGTCGGCGAAAAACGCATTTTCGATGCTTGGCTGGGCTTGGACGGATGAAAATCCGAATAGCATGAACAAACTCATCAATCCATAAACGATATAACGGTACATATAATATGGTTCTCCTTTTTATTTTTGTGTGAGGGTTATCATAGTGCGGATGAATAATGTATCGCCATTAACGCTGGTAGTTAGGCTGGCGCTATCAAACAAGTCGGCAAATTGAACCAAATTGGGTTGGTAATCTCGAATAGATGTGAAGATACCTTCGTAGTAATCAAAATCGCTCAATGGGTCTTGTGGTGGTGGCACGAGCCACAATAACACAAAATTGAAAAATATGGTGATAATATCCCCATTTGTAAACCAATAGTGGGTGGCATTGGGCAAGATAAATTGTGATGTGTTTTGGTAGGGCGCATTACTTATCAATCCCGCTTCACCTGCTAAAATAGCTAAGGTGGAATTTCGCGTACCAATGGTTAATAGGCTATCGGTTATGCCGATATAAACATCCATTTCGGGCAAGCCATCTCGATTATCAGGGATAGTGACGATGATGACCTCCGCCTCGCCGATGATTGTGCGCTCACTTTTTAGGGTGGGAGATATGGTAAGTGTCTGATAGATATTATCCATAAACCGCTTCGCGCGTTTCTAATTGTTCTAGGCTATATGCCATCCAATTGTCTGGGTAATAGCCAAAATATAACGCAAAATCACCCGATAAAAATAAGTCTGTCAAATCAACACCCGCCAGTGCATTTAATACATTCAAATCATTGGGTGTAGGGGCTTGTCCTGATGCGCTAAGGGTGCTGAGTAGCGTGTTAATAACGGGCGCAAAATTTGCCCCATGAATAAACCCGGTGGTGTTGATGGGGATATGTTGGGCGAAATCGGGATTGATGGGTGTGTCTAAGTAGGTGTTGATGCCGTCTAATCCCATTTGGGCGATGTCTACCGTTAGGGATACATCATCTTGAATGGTTGCACCGATGGCTGTATAAGCATCTGCCAACCCTTGTGAAAGTTGGATGAGGGTGGGGTTATTCAACAGGTTGGCTATATATTGCGTTTGCCCCATCGCTATCAAGTTATAATTCGGCAATGGCAGGGTAGCCAGTGCGGTTTGAAATTGTCCATCAGTCGCCATATTATCGGTTGGATTGCCATTTATGGGGAGCAATTCCGATGTGGTGGCGATATAAAGTGCCTCATCATTGACGGCTAAGATGAGTGCTTCATCCTCACCATAAACCGTAAAATCGCCTTGTGTGGCTGATGCGATTGTCCCGCCCGTGAGTTTATTGACATAACTTTCGGTTTGTTCACGATTGGTATGGTCAATGATGATGAGGGTGTGTTGGGGTGCTGTTTCGCCCCAATAAATCCCAACACCGATTTTATCTCCCAACCACGGACGAATATCGGCTTGGAAACTCCCCAAGAAAAAGAGTTGGCGTTCTAATAAGGTATAAAGGCGTGCCTCGCTGATTTCATCAAGCATGTGTGGGAAAATGGTGTTAAATCCGTTAAGGACGGTGGTGACTATATCGTCTAATTGGTCAAAATAGGCTTCATCGGTGCGGATGCCGATAAATATATCTGCGCCTGCGGGCATTTGGTCGGCGAAAAACGCATTTTCGGGGGTGGCTTGGGATGTATGGGCATATGTGGGAGATAAGCCGAGCGAGATGAGCAGAATCATGATGAAAAAAAGGGTATAACGGCGCATGTGCAACTCCTTTTTATGAAGCGGATGCAATCACCCGATTGCATCCGCGTAAAACACTTATTGACTGAGGGTAATCACGGCACGCACGAATAAAATGCCTTCTTTGCTACTCACCGAGATGGTGGTGTTATCAAACAATTGGGCAAACCCTTTCATACCATTGTTAAAGTCAGATGCGTTTTGCATGGATTGAATATTTTGGTCGCGCATCATTTCTTGTTGACGGGCAACATCGGTGGCGTTGGGTGTGATTTCGATGCGTGTGTCCATATCTATAATGATACTGCTGGATACCATCCCAACTTGAGGCGATAAGATGCCGAATAGACCGCCCATCATATTGAGGCTATTGCGGTCTAAGAACCAATAATGGGTCATACTGGGCAGGGTATAACGCAATGAGGTTTGATAGAACGGGTTGCTATTGAAAGCGGTCTCCCCCGCGAGGATTGCGGTGGCACTTTGACGTGTGCCAACAACAAATACAGTATCATTTACGCCAACCACAATAGACAGGGGTTGTAATTCGCCACCTAAGTTTTCGGCTGTGATAACCAAGACGTTCCGCCCGGCGATTTCTTCTTGGGCAACGCTAACCCCTGCATTTGCGCCTAACATGCCAAACAACATAAACAGTTGGTCAATTAGGCTTTGGGCTTGGGTGGCATCTGTGATTTCAAAGATATAACCAAAATCCAGCACATCTTCAATACTGAATGGGGTGGTGGCAAACGAATCGGTTTGGAGTGCCTCTAATTGTGTAGCAAAAAGGGTATCTATTGCTTCTGATTTATAGGTGAAATACATTGCAAAATCACCTGAGAAAAGTAATTCAATGACATCCATCCCAAATAAACTATAGGCTTGTTGCAATTGCGCCCGCAAATCTTGACCTGTTTGTGCCGATACAATATCAATCAGTGCATTATAAGGCGCAATGAGATTTGTACCATGAATGACCCCTGTGGCATTTGTGGGGATGTATTGGGTGAAGGCGGGGTCAACAGGGGTGTTGATGAGGTTAATCACATCTTCGGGCAAGCCTGTTTGTGCAATATCGATGGTTGGTGATGCCCCGTCTATGATGGTCGCGCCGATTGCGGTGTAGGCATCGGTCAATATGGCGCGAAGCATATCACCCGTACTGGCGCGATTATTATCCATCAATTGCACCAATTTGGCGGTATCACTGACAACCAAAATATTATAGTTGGACGCGGGTAATGCGCCAACGACTTTTTGGAAATTGGGGTCGTTGCTCAACACATCGCTGGGCGCACCTGTGAAGGGGATGAGTTCACGTTTTGAGGTGATGTATATCGCGTCATCATTCAAACCGATGAATGACATGCCATTCGGGGAGGCATAAATGGTAAAATTGCCTTCTACGGTGACATCTAATGAGCGTTCTGCCAAATTTTCGATGAAGGCTTCTGCCAATTCGCGGTTGCTATGGTCAATGGCAATATAGAAATTTTCTGGCATCATTTCGCCCCAATATATTCCTAATGCCGCGCTTGACCCTAGCCAAGGACGGATGGCAGTATCGAAATCACCTTCAATTTGGAGATTAGCAAGGGCTTGGTTCATAATATTTCGCACACCAAACCCATCGGCTGTGACAGTTGTATTGGCAAAATTGGATGAAATACCATTTGCCAGTCCATTCAAAATACCATCTAATTCATCAAGATAAGCATCATCAGTACGGATTGCCATATACAGGTCTGCACCTGCGGGCATTTGGTCTGCGAAAAAGGCATTCGCAAGGGAAACCTGTGCAGGTTTGGCTTGAACGAGGGTGAACGAAAAAATCAATAATAAGCCTGTTATCAATACAGCTATTAATCGTTTCATACCATGCTCCTTATGTGAGAATCTCATTTTATAAACGATGAGAGGGTAGAAAATGTTCCACCCTCAATTATATACGCAAATTACGGTGTTAAAGTGACATTGCATAGGTACAATATTGAAGATTGATAGCTGGGTTATGAAGAAAATATAAAAATTTGTCTCTTTTAATTGTAGAATAGATATAACATATTGATGTGATTATATTGGGATACCGCACACATGAGAAAAATTCCATTAGTTTGGCTTATCCTCATCAGCATGAGCGCCATTAGCCTGATGATAACCGTTGCACAACAACCTGCGCCAACCTGCGCGGATTATCTGACGCAATTTTATAGTGTTGCAACAGAACTGTGTTTAACCGCACCTGATAATTATGTGTGTAATGGTGGCAATGCGCCTCTTGCCGAACCTGCGGGACCGGTCAGCAATTCGCTAGGCACATTAGGGGCGATTGTGCCACTGGATGCGCTAACCAGCTTACGAACCAGTGCATTTACGGCAGATGGTAGTAATGGCGGGTTGATGTGGGTGCGCTCAGAGGCGAATCAAATGCGTGGTATTTTATTAGGTGATGCGCTGATTCGGGATGTATCGGCACTTGCGCCACGTTGGAGCAATATCATTTTGAACACTCAAACATCATCTGATGGGTGTTTTGCCACGCCATTTAGCTCATTCACATTTCAGGCAACCGAACAGTTTGAGCCGATTCGTTTGACGATAAACGGGGCAGTGCTGGATGTGAACGGTGCGATTATGGCATTGACGACATCCACAGAGACCGTATTCATTGTGATTGAAGGCGTGATGCGTGTCACTGCATATGAATCCTCGCAATTAGTCTTGGCGGGGCAAGAAATCCGCTTGCCGTATATCAACAACGATTTTAGCGCACCCGCTAGTCCGCCTCCGTTGCCTGCACCTTATAACCCCACCTACTTAGTCTATTTCCCAATTGGATTGCTGGATAGACCGGTTTATCTGCCACAACCGGGTTATGTAATTACTGATGCACGGGTGAACCTCCGCACGGGACCTTCGACACGCTTTGAAATTATTTACGAAGTTCCAAGTGGGCAAATTATGACGATTTTAGGTCTGAACCCCGCAGGCGATTGGTATCATGTGCGGTTGGCAAATGGTCAAACTGGCTGGATGTCGGCTGAATTTTTGGGGCGGAATCATGGTGCGATTGGTACAGTGTATAGTAACACGCCACTTCCACCCCAACGATATGGCGAATTGGGCAATCATGCACGGGTGACAGCGATGAACGGTGTGGTGATGCGCCAAGCCCCAGATGCGAGTTTTCCAGAGATGCTCACCGTCCCAGTTGGCACAAATTTGGAATTATTGGCGCGGAGTCCATATAGCCCATGGGTGAAAGTGTCTATGGAAGGGGTTGTGGGGTGGGTGGCATTATTGGCATTGGATACACAAGCCATTGTCGAGGCGTTGCCGATAGATGGGGGTGTGCCGACATTAGAAGCAGAAGTGACCGTCATCCCCTACCCAACGGTGATTTTTGGCGGGGCGTTCCCAGACCCGCGCTGTTACCCCAATTGCTGATTAAATCAGGGGTTTTTTGGCAGGGATGCCCGGTTTGCGCGGGTAATCAGGTGGGGTTTGCAACACTTTTTGAATAAAAACCAGATGATGCGCTTCATCAACGGTGGGGAGCATCACGGTTTCAATTTTATCAAACCGTCCGCCTAATGTTTTGAGTGCGACTTTCGAGTCGGTGAGTTCATCTTGTGCCGATACGCCCTTCATAGCAATGCAAACACCGTTCATTTTGGCAAGCGGGAGCATATATTCCAGTAAGGCGGGTAGGCGTGCGACTGCGCGTGCCATGACCACATCATATTTTGCGCGATGCCCCGACATCTGTCCCGCATCTTCGGCACGTTGGTTCAACGTATAGGTATTTTTGAGGTTTAGTAATCCAATGATATGGTCAAGAAATTTAATTTTTTTGCCAGTGGCTTCTAATAGAGTCATCTGATGGTGGGGGAATAAAATGGCTAATACCATGCCCGGAAAGCCTGCACCCGTGCCGACATCTATCATCTTTTTGGGGCTATCCGTGTTGAGATAAGGCACAAGGGATAAGGAATCTAAAAAGTGACGAATGGCAACGGCTTGTGGTTCAATAATCGCCGTCAAATTGGTATGCGAATTCCATGCCGTGAGTTCATCTGCATAACGTGAAAACATGGCGATTTGTTCGGTAGATAAGTCTAACCCAAAAAGGGTTTTTGCATATTGAATGACAGATTCCATCAAATACCAACCTGTGCGGGCAAAATCGGGATATTATCCCGATTTTGCCCGCAGATGATTAACGTGGGAAGGGGGTATAGTTAACAGGTGTGTTGCTTGGATTGCGCGTAATGGTGAATGAGCAATTGCCTGTTAGTTGTACATTATCGGTGCCTGGTCCAAAGTCATCATACCCATCGCTGATGGCTTGATTCCAATAGACTTTATAATCAATTTGATATTGACCCGGTTGCAGATTACCGACAGTCACATAATAGAACACCCAATAATCGCCACCCAAAAATTCAATTTCGGTGCGGACGACATTGCTGAATGGGTTGCCCCATGCGGCGACTGCATATTGAACATTATTAATATGGTCGAGCATATCTTCTTCGGTGGCGGCATACCATGACCAGAAAATGGTGATGAGGTCGGTATCATATAAAATACCGGGTTCTGCCATTGGGAATTGATTACATTCCGCAAAAATGACACCGGGTGTCTGTTGGCGGGGTTTTGAGGTGGTTTGTGACGGTCCGATTTGTACCACTGGTGCGGGACCTGGCGGGGTATAACCCGGATTAATGAACCCACCAAATGGTGAACGGATTCTGGGTTGGCTGGATGTAACTGTAGATGTGCTGGTGGATGTAACTGTAGATGTGCTAGTTGTGGTTGTGGTTGTAGATGTGGTGGTGGGGGCGGTTGTTGTCCCTGTACGGCATCCGTCTTGAATGTCATCTACATAATCAGAAAAAATGGTAGATTGTGCATTACCTTCACGGGCAATGGCAACATACATGCTGGCAACTTGTCCTGCCGCAACGGTTGAACCTGTATTCAATGCCACTGTTTCGGTTGTACGGAAATCGCCACCGACTGCCAAACGGCGCAAGGCAGTTAAGGCTGTTCCGCCACCATTGGAGGCAGAGAACACTTGATAATAGACATCATAGCCCGATTCTATGGTGCCAGAAAAATCAATGACCGCTTGTGTATCGCATATCACAAATAAGTAATTGATAGTTGATGTGAATGTGGTTGGGGTAGGTGTTGCAGTTTGTGCGAAACTTGTGCCGACAGATGCCAATGCCACTAGCATCGCCATCATGAGGGCAATCCCTTTTTTAAGTGAAAGTTTGAACATCATTTAACAATGATGAATGATCTGTGGTACATGAAAACATGGTAAGGCATATCGAGATGACTACGAGTAATCCAAAACAGTAGACGACAACGCATTATTAACCGATGAAGACAAAGTTCTTATTGAATTGTTTTGATTAACGTGGGAACCAATAATCAATCAATGGGGAGACAAAGCAAACTGTTTTTCAGTCAATAGGGAGCTAATGGTAAAGCAATTGGTGTCATCTGCTGAAGTCAGTGGGGAGGAATTGAACAGAAAGTGTATACAAGGACAGTGATTTGGGATGAAATTATTGTTGCACACTTACTGCTCTTGTTGACTGTTGTCTTTTATAGTGCAAGATTTTTGATCCATTCACTGGAATTAAACTGTAGATCAATTTTGTCAAACTTGTACAGTCCAAGTACTAC
>JALONZ010000097.1 GCA_025454675.1 Anaerolineae bacterium
TGGCATTTCGCCTTGTTTTTCTCCTTGCTTGGTGTGTTATTCCTCACCTATACCGATAAAAAATGGCGTTCCCTCATATTCGCAATCAGTTTGGGATTTTGCGCGACCTTCTCTATGGCATCGGGATTGGTCGTTTGGGGTGTGTTGCTGATTACACTCATCAGCCTCAATTACCGCGATTGGAAGCACTATCTAACCCTATTGATTGCGGGGGCAATTGCGGCAGGGTTATATTTTAATAACACCGGCATGGGTGGCGGGCTATCATCGCCAGAATATGGGCGCATCATCCCTCCAGACCCGCTATCCTTCATCCAATTCATGCTAACCCTATTCGGCAGACCCATCATCAACGATATGACCGTTGCGCCCCTCATTGGTGCAGTGGGCATTATCATCTTTTGGGTGAATATTTTTATGTATTGGCAACGCGAAAAACACCTAAATGGGATTGCCATTTGGTTGCCAATTGCCGCCTATAGTGTTGGAAATGGCATTTTATTAGCCGTATCGCGTTATGATGTCTTTGGGATGAGTATCGCCCTCACAGAACGTTATATGCACCCCAATCTGCTATTTTGGAGTGCGGTTTTTGCGGTATGTATCATCAATATCCAACCGAAAAAAATCACATCGTGGGTCAATATCAGTTTTATGCTGGTCATATTGGTGATTCACGCGCTCACACTGAGTCGAGAATGGGCATATTTAGAATTTGACCTGCCCGTAGATGGGGTACAAGTTCAGGGAGATTGCTTATCGCGTTATCCCATAACCCAATATGCAGGCTGTTGGGATGCGTCCAAGCATTCGCCCAATATCCCCAATATGCAACTGACCGCGGCGTGGCGCTTGGCGGGATATGCCAGAATGCCACAAACAAACATTTTACCCGCACATCCCGATGATAAAGTTATCATTAACACCGAAACGGTGTGGCAAGGGGTTCATATCCGCGATTTTCTGCTGGCTGGGTCAAGTCGAGACCGCGTATTGCACATCGCAACTGATGGTCAACAACCGATTTTTGCGGGCGAGATTAGTCGCATCCCCGCCCCACCCCAAAATGCCCTATTTGGGTATACACCTGATGATATAGCCGATTTTGTGGCGGGTGAATCGGCGGTGTGGTATATCACCCGTCCGCAATTGTATGCCGATGAAACCCTGTGGGAATATCGGGCATGGTTGGAAGAAAATTTTGTACCTGCATATCGGCAGGTCACATCGGATAATGTGGTTATCACCCGTTATATTCGCCCATTCGAGACAGCTAATATCGTTACATTCGGCGACAATATCGCGTTATTGGGGTATCAATTCGTGGGTGATGCAAATTTTGGTGCATGTGAGACCATCACCTTACAAACTGCATGGATGACATCCGACACACAACCCCAAACCATTCACCTATCGCTGGCACTGGTGGATTATCCGATTACCCGTGCGGTGGCAAATACCGATTCGCCAGTTTCGCCGATTCCGGTTCAATTTTGGGAGACCAATAAAACTTATTATGATGAACGCTATTTGACCGTCCCGTGTGATATACCAAGTGGGGAATATGCGCTCACAATCACGTTATATGGTGTGAGCGATGAGGGGGAAATTTTACCTAATTTGCCCATTAGGGATACAAATCATACGATAGAAGGGCATTTATTGGTCATTCAAGAGGTGTTTATCCGTTAAAAAATTGCGATACAAGCCAATCGCGTGTATACTCAATGTTACATTTTTTCATAAAATACAAACCACGAGGGTATGCCGATGGCTGAAAATAATTCGCATGAGACAATCGTGAAGGACATCAAAGCCCTGCCCGTGATGTTGCCCGGTAAATTGGTCGGGCGCGATGCTGTTTTGCAACACGTATATAGTGAACTTAAAGAAAATAATGCTGTGTTATTGTATGGGGGCGCGGGTGTTGGCAAGACAGGGCTTGTCGCCGCACTCGCCAATTTATATACCCAACAACCGGGCGGTGTGTTGTGGATGAATGTCAACATGCCCCGCCTAGAAGAACTCATCGTCCGTGTGGGCAGGGCATATCAATTGGATGAAGTCGTCAATAGCGAATCGCCCATTAATGTCATGGGTGCGGTGGAAAGTGCCTTACAGCGCAATCGTCCGCTGGTGGTCATTGATGGCAAAATTCAATCCGATGTCGCCAGCCGATTTGTGACCCGTTGCGCCGAAGAAGTGCCAGTCGTCATCATCAACCCTGATATTTTAGAAGGTCCCTGGACAGCCATTGAAATCCCCAAACTTACACCTGATGATGCGGCGGCATTATTCAAACGTGAAGCCCGCCTGACCACATCTGACCACGATATTAATGTGTTTGGCATCATTAAATTGATTGATTACACACCACTGGGGGTCATCATTGCGGCGCGGGCGATGGTCGCGGGCAAGCAAACCCCCGATACCTTCATCACCACCCTCAAACAACTCTCTGGCGGGAGCGGGGCAACTATCAACAATGCGTTCAATGCCAGTTTCCGCGCCTTAAATAGCGCCCTGCAAGGCGTTGCCCTCATGTTAGGCGCAATTTTTAGTGGTGGGTCATCGGCTGAATTTATGAGCCTGCTCACAGGCGCACAACTCGATTCAATTCAACAAGCGATGAACGTGTTGTCACAACTGAATCTGGTGGAAAAGACCGAGCGATACGGCGCACCCTATTATCGTCTGCACAGCCTCATCCAAGAATTTACCCAAACCCGTTTAGCCGATAAATTAGACGCACTCCATCAAAAAGCGCGGGATTTAATTGTGGCATATGTGCAAAAATATGCCGTTGAATCGCCTGATGCGTATAATAAATTGGCGACCGAGATGGAAAATATCATGGCTGTGGCGCGGTGGTCTGCGGATAAGGGTGAATTGAAAATTGCCAATGACCTCGCAGGGGGGTTGCTCCAAGCGGGGAGTTTTGTGCGCGAGCGCGGTTATTTGTATGAGGTATTGCAATTGCGTTCTGTTGGCACAGGCTTCTCCAAACCCTTCCCCGCCTATCAACCCGAACCGCCCATCACGTTTGATGAGGTGGATGAGGATGAAGACGAAGAATATGACCTTGAAGAAGAGGAAGCCTTCAGCTTTGAGGACGAAGATGAGGATGAAGAAGAAATTGGTGTGCCATCCTTCTTAACGTCATTTGACGAAGATGAGGATGATGATTTCCCTGCGCCAAAACCCCACCCCACTACCACCCCATTATTCGATTTGTCGTCTAAAGACCTCAGCAAATTACGCACCATGTTGGCACAAGTCAAACAAGCAGGTGATTCTGCCAAACAATTAGAGGTGCTAAAAGCCATCGGTGCGGTGCAAATTGAAAATGGGATGCAAAATGAAGCCCTTTCCACTTATGGCGAGATATTGAGCGTTTATGAAACGGTAGATGACAAAAAAGGTCTGCTCGAAACATTGGATATGACCGCCTCATTGATGGTCAAAACCGAAAACCTGCAAGCCGCCATCATGCACGCCTCGCGCGGGGTGCGCGTTGCCGATGACATTAACGACCCAGAATCAAAAATGCAATTGTTGATTACCCTTGCCGATGCTCATCAACAATTAGGAGAATCAAGCGGGTCTATCGCGGAATATGAACGCGCCTTAGAGATTGCACGGATGCGCGATGACCGCCAATTTGAGGCGCTCATCCTGTATAAAATGGCATATGCCCAATTAGATGACAACGATACCCAAACCGCGATTGATAATTGGGAAGATGCGCTCAAATTATTCCGTTCACAAAATCGGCGTGATTACGAAGGGCGCACACTCGGCGCGTTGGGCAGTGCTTATGGCGATTTGCGCCGTTGGGCAGAAGCCGTTAATTTCCACACCTCCGCGTTATATGTCGCCCGCGAGACCAAAGACAAAGATGAGGAAGCCTTACAACTCACCAGCCTCGCCTATGCCGCCAATCAAGCGGGTCAAATGGGTGAAGCCTTATTGCGCTATCGTCAAGCCCTGCATTTGGCATATGTGGCAGATGATGCCGATAACATCGTGAGCCTGATTGTGGAGATGTCGCGCTTGTTACTGAATAGTCGGGCATATGTCAATATTGCCGAATTGATGGTCAATGATGGGCTGAAATATGACCCCAACGACCGCGATTTGAAAAGCCTGAAAGAACGCATCGTCACCGAAAAGCAATTGGCATCTGAAATGGGTGCAAAACTGAAACCTGTGAATGGTAGCGCCGAAACCTACGCGGCGAATGCGTATCAATTGCTGGAAAATTAGGCATATCATATGGAATTTTCGCGGGTTTATATTGTCACCACCACCACACACGACCACATTGAGGCAATCCTAAACGCGATTGCCTCAGTTGGTGGCGGTGTGATTGGACATTACACCCATTGCGCGTTCACCCATAGCGGGACGGGGCGGTTTAAGCCACTCGAACAGGCGAATCCGCGCTTCGGTGAAAAAGGCGAAATTCACACCTTTGACGAATGGCGTATCGAGACATTTTGTGAACGCGGTGTCGCTAAAGCCGTAATTGAGGCGATTAAAGCTGTTCATCCCTACGACCAACCGGTAATTTATATCATGCCCCTGCTAGATGAAAGCCAGCTATAACACAATCTTCTTAAATTCAACATCGGCGTGGGTGATGATATACAATAACCAGCCCTTCGCCGTCAAATTCCCCCACCCCTTATGAAATACCACCGCCTCATCACTTATTTTGGCATTTTCTAAGCGTTTTGCCAGCGCAATCGTATCTTGTCTCACTTTTTGGAGCATGGGATACAATTCATCCCACGGGGTATCTTTGGGTGGACGATAGGGGTCGTAATCTGCCTCACCGATGGGTTCACCGAAAAATCCCGCTAATTTTTTCTGTGACCAGATTTCGATGCCGATGATATGTGTCCAGAGGGCGTGATGTTGCATACTGGCGGGTTTATCACTTTTAGATTTGGCGAGTTTCATACCTTTTTCCAGCGCAGTGATGAGGCTGGCATAAGAACGGCGTTTGGCGCGGGCGTTCACCCACAGGCGGGCGATGGGGTCGAAGGGGAAGGTGGTCATGAATTATAAAACCTCACAAACTATTTTCGTTTTTTTGGCAACATACCCTATAATAGTAGTTATAGGATGAAAGAGGAAGACAAGATGAGTCCAATTCAAACCGAGTTACTCGCATTAATTGAGAAAATGGATGAGACAAAACAACATCAGTTGTTGGATGTGGCGCGTCAATTTGTTTATAAACCCCCACGCCATTATACAGCCGTTGAGTTATTAGAACTACCTGAAGAAGAACGAGAAGCCTATATCGCGTGGTCATTTGCACAAGCCGAAGGTGTTGAATTTGAGATTTTTGAAGCCTATTCAGAAGAAGATATAGATGATGTTTATTTATGTGCGACAGAAGAACAAATACACCATAAAAAAGGGACATGCTAATCCATCATGAAACAATCAGAAGCCATCATCGAGCGTGTGCGCCGAATAAACCCTGCTTACCAACATCTGGAATTGGCAGTAGATGAGTATCTTAATCGCATCAAACCCGGTCAATCGTTATTGGTCAAAATGGGTGAGGCGTGGCATCCCTATTTGCGCGAGCAGTGGCATCCGGTCAGCATTGCAGGGACAAAATTGGTCATAGAACGCCCCGCCAGTGAACGCTATGATGTTGGGCAAGTAGTGGATGTGCTGGGACTCGTCGGTCAGCCGATTCGGTTTCGGCGCAATTTACGCAATGTGTTGCTCCTCGCTTATGATGCCCCACCCACCCCCTTATTGATGACCATCCCATGGCTGATGGGCAATAAAGTCAGTGTGACACTGGTGTTATTGGGTAAAGCACGTATGTATGACACCCAACACATCAACCCCGAAGTGGAAGTGATTCAAGGGGATGATGATTTGAATTGGCAAAATCAGGTGATGACAGTCGGGTGGGCAGACCAAGTTTTGGCGGTGGTCAATCCGGATGATGAATTGGCACGATTCAAAAAATTGGTGGCACGGTTTGAAGAACGACGCGCCATCATCCCACAAAATTATTTATTTGGCGTATTCACCAGCCTGTTGCCATGTGGATTGGGCGCGTGCCATGCCTGTATGCTCCAAACGCGCCAAAGTTGGGCGCTGGTCTGCACGGATGGACCCGCCTTTGATTTAACCCAAATTACATTAGATTGAGAGACCGTATTTATGGCGATACAAATCACCCGCGCAGGGAAAAATCCGCTCATCCTCGAAACACCCGTCATGCCCGCCGCAGGCACATTTGGTTTTGGCGATGTGTATCGTGACCTCGTGAATTTTGAAAAATTAGGCGCATTGGTCACAAATCCCGTCAGTTATGAACCACGCACAGCGGCACATGGGGCGCGGGTGGTCAAACTCGATTCAGGAATCCTCATTCACACCGGCTTGCCGAATTTGGGGATTAATAAGGTGTTGCGGAAATACCGCAATTTGTGGTCAATGCTCCCCCTGCCGATTATTGTCCATCTCATCGCCACCACAGCCGACCATGTGCGGAAAAGTGCGGCACGGTTAGATGAGGAAGAAGGCGTAGATGCACTGGAATTGGGGCTGAATGATGATATTTCGGCGGATGAAGCCGCAGAGCTGATTCATGCCGCCACATCGCGCACCGAAAAACCGGTCATGGTGCGCCTGCCCACCACCGACACCGCTACCATCGCCAAAATTGCCATCGAAGAGGGCGCAAGCACACTCGTTGCGTGTTCCGCCCCGCGTGGGACGGCACGCGACCCGCTCACGGGCAAGCTAATTAGCGGGCGCATTTATAGCCCATTGATAAAACCGATTATTTTGCGGATTGTGGCGCAATTGGCGGAACAATTCCCGAATAT
>JALONZ010000098.1 GCA_025454675.1 Anaerolineae bacterium
GTATCTGTGGAATCCGATAGCCCCGCCGAAAAAAGTGGGCTGTTTATGGGTGATGTGGTTGTGGCGCTCGATGGTCATCCAACACCCCATTTAGATGCGTTATATATGGTGCTAAATAGTGGCAATCGCATCGGAAAAAGTGTGATGGCGAAGGTTGTGCGCGGTGGTCAGATGCAAGAAGTGCCTGTAACCATTGGCGAAAAAGCATAATCTGTCTAAATTACCTAATAAAATACTGAACACGGTTGTTAAAAATATCTAACAACCGTGTTTTGATTGTGAAGCGTTTCCATTAACGGAAAGCATTTGTACAATTTACACAGAATTTAAAGTTTTAGTTCAAAACATCATAATTTGCCCTCAAAATCTCCATAATTGATTTGCAGTCTTGAAAAGTTTGTGATATTCTCTGAGTCGCTAATCAAATGCAACATTAGTTAATGTGCATTGAAGCAGGATGTAAATCCTTGATAAAATTTTTTTACTTCTAGGAGGAATTGCATGAAAAAGTTGTTCCGCATTGTATCTCTGAGTCTGATGCTCTCGTTGATGTTGGTCATCGGCGTGCGTGTCGTCTCTGCACAAGGTAGCACAATCGTCATCGGTTGGGAACAAGAACCCAGCCAACTTAGCCCCGCCAGCGATATGGCATTCGCCAGCTATATGACCAATTTCTATCAACGCGGTCATGTTGAATTCTATGGCAATAATGCCGAAATCACCCCCTTGATGATTACCGAAATCCCCACCGTTGAAAACGGCATGGTTGTCACCACCGATGCCGGTGCCACCCAAGTCACCTATACCTTGCGTGAAGGCATGTTGTGGTCAGATGGCACCCCCATCACCAGCGCCGACTGCTTGGTTGGTCATCGTCTGTATAGCGACGAATCTACTGGTTCATTCCAACGCGGGACTTACCTCGAACAAGTTGCCAGCGTGGAAGCCGTGGATGATTTCACCTTTGTCATGACCTACAAAGCCGCCTTCCCCGATTACCTCGTGGATGCGACCCCACAATGCGGATGGCCCGCCCACATTTTGAACCCGTTGTTGGATGCTGGCACACAATTACAAGACATGCCATTCATGTCGCCCGCCGGTGCCACCAGCTTTGTTGGTTATGGTCCATATGTCATTTCTGAATGGCGCGTTGGTGAACAAGTCACCTTCAGCCGTAACCCCAATTGGGGCAACAACCCATGGGAACAAGCTCCCGCCATTGACAACATCGTGACCCGCTTCATCTTCGATGCGTCCCAAATGCGGAATGCCCTCGAAGTTGGCGATATTGATATGGCATTCAATTGGCCCGTCAGCGATGCAGGCGCTTATAATGCCCTCGCCGATACCTTCGTTTGGTCAACCCCAGGCGTATTCCAAGATGCCCTCTGGCTGAATATGCAACCCACCGATTCCAGCGCCGCATCCCAAGCAATGGCTGATGTGAATATCCGCAAAGCCCTCATTCACGCCCTTGACCGTCAAAAATATATTACCACCTTGCTTGACCCCGATGGGACACTCGGCATCAAAGTTCCAGCCAACTACTTCCACCCCAATTGGGTGCCAGAAGATGTTCAACCACTCGCCTATGACCCCGATTTGGCGCTTGACCTGTTTGCTGATGCAGGCTGGACAGACACCGATGGCGATGGCGTGCTTGATGATGGCAATGGCAACCCATTCCTCATCCGTGCCTATACCACCACTGCCCAAATCCGTTTGGACTTCTTGACACTCATGCAAGCTGACTTGGCGGCAATCGGTGTTACCATGCAATTCTTCGGTGTGCCAGGTGGTACAGTGTTGTTCGCTTCTTATGAAGAACGCGGTATTATCTCCACCGGTGATTTCGATATGACCCTGTTCGCATTGTCATTCGACCCACTCAGCCCCAACATCACCCCAGAATGGTTCACCTGCGATGCCATCCGCGTCCCAGGCGGGAGCAATGGCTACGGCTTCTGCAACCCAGACTTCGATGCCCTCATCCCACAAATTGCCACTACCGTTGATGCAACCGCTCGTGCAGAACTCTATCACAGCGCCGCTCGCCTCCTCAGCGAAGGTCAATTCTGGCATGGTCTGTTCCCACGCAACACCTTCTATGCGGTCAATAGCGCCAAATTCAACCCCGATTCGATGGTTGATATGGGCGTGTTGACTGGCAACTACTTCAACCGTGTTGAATATTGGACACCCGCCAACTAATTATTTGTACATTCAAAGGGATGGGCATATGCCTGTCCCTTTAGTAATATAGCACTATCCATAAGGACACGGCGGTTGCTGTGTCCTTATCAAATTCAAAACAAGAGTCTTATAAAAATCTTTAGATGAGGCACTCACTATGGGACAGTATATCCTTCGCCGTCTATTGCAGGCGATACCCCTCTTAATCATTATCACCGTCATTGTGTTTTTCTTGATGAAAACCGCGGGCGACCCATTGGCAGAATTGGCACTCGACCCCCGCATCACCGAATCTGACCGCATCCTCGCTCGTGCAGAATATGGCTTGGATGACCCGTTACCAACGCAATTTTTAAATTGGTTAGTTGGCGATGATTGGCGCTCGCGTGAGTTGCAATTGCCCATTCAACAAGAAAGCACAGAAGGGACTTGTTTGGGGACTCCCATAAATGAGGGCGAGCGCGTCACAATTACCCTCGATAATGGCACAGAACAAGAAACACTCTTGCAAAATGGGCGCTGTTATCGTGTGGTCTATTTGCAAGGGACAGCCCGTGGCATTTTGCGTGGCGATTTTGGTGATTCCATCGCCCGTGGACGACCCGTTTTAGAAGTGATTGGTGCTGTGTTGCCCAACACCTTATTACTCGGAATTACCTCTTATTTGGTGATTATCACCTTTGCTTTCAGCTTGGGTATTTTCCAAGCCCTGCGTCAATATTCATTTTTCGACAACCTCATCACCACTTTTTCGTTCATCCTTGTATCAATGCCCATCTTTTTGGTGGCATTGCTATCGGTATATATCTTTGCGGTGCAATTCCGCAAATGGGGCTTGCCCTATCTGCCCGTACAAGGCATGTATAGTGTCAATACCGATGGTTCGGTTGGTGATTTAGCACGTCATATGATTTTACCTGTTTTCTGCATTGCCGCCATCAGTGTCGCTGGTTATAGCCGATTCGTCCGCGCCAGCATGTTAGAGGTCATTAACTCCGATTATGTCCGTACAGCCCGCGCTAAAGGGCTGGGTGAACGGCGCATCACCTATGTTCATGCGCTCAAGAATGCCTCATTACCCCTCGTGACTTTGATGGGGCTGGATATTCCCTTCATTTTGACAGGTGCTATCGTCACAGAACGCATCTTCTCGTGGCCTGGGATGGGGACATTGTTCCTTGAAAGCCTCAATCGGCTCGACTATGCGGTCGTCATCACCTTTGTGTTGATGTTAGCCATTGCCGTTGTTCTTTTTCAACTGATTACTGATATTTTGTACGCGGTACTTGACCCGCGTGTACGCTATTCATAAGGAGATGCCATTATGACAGATGTATCTACAACACCAAACGGCATCGCCAAATTATCTACAGAGACCAAACACGCCAAAGCCGAAACAATGGCAACCCTCATCCGCCGTCGCTTTTTGCGCCATCGCATGGCGGTCGTTGGAGCAAGCATTATGGGCGCAATCATCTTATTTGTTGTCGGTGGCGCACTCTTCTATGGCGAAGCCGAAGGCAATACCCCAGACCCCACCGCGCCATTCGTACCACCAACCTTAGACAGTTTATATAACGCCGCCCCAATCTTAGCCGAATCTGAAATTCCTGTTTTATTAGGTTTAGTTACTTATGACCAAACCCTTGCCTTGTTGGATGAAGCCGTCCAATTTGGCATGATTACAGAACGTGACCGCGATGCAATTTTGGCGGGAACAGAAAATGCCAATCGCTTTGATGGCACAACCGAAGACACCGATTTGCTCAATAAACTCAAAATTTTTGAAGGCTTACGTCTCACACGGGTGCAATATACGGGTATCGCTAATCCAAACTTTGCCAATGATACCTTCTGGATTGCGCTTCAACGGTTTAATCCAGATGCCGTTGCACGCCTCCGCGCACAAGGTGAAGGACGCGCCGAAGCGGAATTTGGTGTGACAAATGAAATTATTGATGCGCGAGTCATGTATTTGGAAGAATTCAAGAGTCTTGGCGCAGACCAAATTATGGCGGAACTGGATAAATATGCCATCGCCGAAAGTCGCTTCCAAGTGACACAAGTGACATTAACAACCGAAGGCGTGTTTGAACGCCTCGCTGAATTAGACCTCGCGGTTGTGCAAGGGGTGGTTGAAAAATCAGAGCAATTAGGTTTAATTACAGCGACCGAAAAACAAAACATCCTCAATGGTGTCGAATCGGCTTCGACCTATAACGACCAAGTGCCTGCCGATTTTCCGATTGAACAAATGCAAGTCCTCACCATCATTGAAGGCTTACGTTTTTATGGGGTGTGGACGGGTAATTTAGACCGCTTCCCTGTACCCGATAGATTAACACTCGATACGGCGCGGGTCAACTTCCCGCAATATAGTGATGAACAAATCACCGCGCTATCGAATTTCCGCAAGGAATTCCAAGATACAAAAGTGCATCATGTGGTTTCGCGGTTGAATAAAATTGCCGAAGCCGAAGAAAAAGTAGAGGCGGCGAATACCTTCCGCACACGCTTCCGCCATGTGATGGGGACAGACCAAGTTGGGCGCGATTTGTTGGTGCGGATGATTTATGGTGGTCAAATCTCATTGATGATTGGCATCACCGCCGTAGCCATTTCGATTTCATTAGGAACAATTGTCGGGTTGGTGTCGGGTTATTTCGGCGGATGGATTGGCGCGTTACTCATGCGGATTGTCGAAGCCCTGCTCGCTATCCCTTCATTAGTGTTGCTCTTGTTGCTCTCTAATGCACTCTCGCGTTCTGCAACCACCACCAACATCTTAGGTCGAGAGTTAAGCACAACGGTAATTGTCATCGTCCTCATCATCGGCTTGTTAGGCTGGATGGGCTTGTCGCGGATTGTGCGCTCGCTGGTGTTATCGCTCAAAGAACAAGAATTTGTGGTGGCGGCGCGTACACTTGGGGCAAGCGACATGCGTATCATCTTTAAGCACATCTTGCCCAATTGTATTGCGCCCATCGTGGTATCCGCAACACTGGGCATCGGTGGCGCAATCATCACCGAAGCCTATCTCAGCTTTTTGGGCTTTGGTGTGCAAGAACCCACCGCCACATGGGGCAACATCCTCAACCGCGCACAAGGCGATATTGCCCGCTATTGGTGGATGTGGCTGTTCCCCGGTGTTTTCATCACCCTCACCGTACTGTCCATCAACTTCATCGGTGATGGCTTGCGCGATGCACTTGACCCCCGCAGTTTAAGATAACAGCCATTCAATTTAATTTATCCATGTGTATGGGCGCAACATGTTGCGCCCATGCCATGTACCCCACATAAAAACCCCTATGATAGAAAATACAAATGCAATACCTGCTCAAAACTCCCTGCGTTATATCGTGGGCATTTTTTATTTTGCTTTTCGTGCCTTAGTCGGTGCGTATGCCATGTCGGTACTCGGCGCATTGCTCATTCACTTTTTTATCAGCGAAGACACATCCGACCTCGCGGGATTTGTCAATTCCACCCTGTATTTCACCATGATGGGGTCGCTCATTTTATTGCCCATCACCATCATCCTACGGCGGGTTGAACTCATCCTCATGCTAACACCGCCTGTCATCATCTGGCTCATCTGGACGATTCCGTTATTACTCCCCAAAACCGCGCCAATTATCCCACCTAACACACCAGAAATCACCGTCCTGACCTATAACATTTTGGTGGCGAATAAAAATTTTGATGGGATTGAGCGCATACTCACCGAAGCCGATGCGGATGTGGTCGCACTACAAGAATTGGATTATGATGTTTCTGACTTTTTAGAGGCAAACCTCAAAGATGAATATCCATATATGGTGATGATACCGCGTGGCATACCCGGTATGGGCATCATGAGCAAATACCCGCTTGAAGATTGCGAAAATTGGCGCGAAGTCTCGCAATATCAACAACGGTGTTTATTGACACTCGCAGATGAAACCATCGCATTTTATAACACCCACCCAAACACCCCCTTATCACCTGATGGATTCAATAAACGGCGCGTGGATGTGCGTTCCATTTTAGACCGCGCCCTTGCCGATAAAGCCGCAGGGTTACAAGTGGTCATCGCAGGTGATTGGAACGCTCCGCCACAAACCATTGCTTATCAGCAGGTTACAAGTCATTTTGAAGATGCGTTTGTCAGGATGGGGCAAGGCATTGGCTTCACCTATCGGTTATCCAGTTATGGTATTCTTCACAGAATTGGGGGATTACCGATTTTGCGGATTGATTATGTGTTTTATCATGCGCCGATGGTGGCACTAGAGGCAACCGTTTGGCATGAAAACGCGGGGTCTGACCACATGCCCGTTTTTGTGCGCTTGGCGATGCCATAAGGTGGGTATTATGGCACATGATTCTTCGTGTTTGTCATTAAAAACGTGCATTTTTCGACCCGAATGTTGGTGGCGGACATACGCACTTGCGTGCTAGTCCGCCATTACACACCTGCCTAGTTTAAGGGTGTTGTACTGTTTACGAACATCATCCGCATTTTTGTTTACGAACATCGGACGCACCGTAGCGGCGTGCATGGTGGACGACATACGCACTGCGTGCTAGTCGTCCATTACATAAAGCCCAGTTTGAGGGGTGTAATGGCTGACTAGAGGCTTCAGCCTCGTATGTCAGC
>JALONZ010000099.1 GCA_025454675.1 Anaerolineae bacterium
GCTTGGGCAATTTTATAACTTTCGGGATGAATGGCGCTGGCATCCAACGGGTTATCACTCTCGCGGATTCGCAAAAATCCCGCCGATTGTTCAAAGGCTTTGGCACCCAATCCCGCTACTTTTTTCAATGCAACCCGATTCGGAAATTTGCCATTTGCATCCCGATATGCCACGATGTTATCTGCCAATTTATTGCCGATACCCGCCACATAACGCAACAACGCAGGGGATGCCGTGTTCACATCCACACCCACCGCGTTCACCACGCGCTCCACGACCATTTCGAGGGCTGATGATAAATTTTTTTGGTCAACATCATGCTGATATAACCCCACACCAATCGCTTTGGGGTCAATCTTCACCAATTCCGCCAATGGGTCTTGAATCCGTCTGGCAATCGAAACCGCCCCGCGCAATGTGACATCCAATTCGGGCAATTCGGCGCGTGCCAATGGGCTGGCACTATACACACTCGCGCCTGCCTCGCTCACCATCACATAATGCACATCATCCCGCCCGCGTGTGAGTTCTGCCACCAATTGCTCCGTCTCGCGCGATGCTGTCCCATTGCCGATTGCAATCAGGCTAATCTTGAATTTTTTGATGAGGTCAGCCAGTTTAATGAGCGATTTTTGCCAGTCGCGTTGTGGCTCATGTGGATAAATGGTATCGGTTGCTAACACCTTGCCCGTGCCATCCACTACCGCGACTTTTGTCCCTGTCCGAAATCCGGGGTCAATCCCTATCACCACCCTATCGGCAATCGGTGGCTGACTGAGCAACCCGCGCAAATTTTGGGCGAATACATCAATGGCATGTGTTTCGGCAATTTCAGTTAGAGTACGGCGCACATCGCGCTCAATGGCAGGCAATAATAGGCGTTTGGCGGCATCCATCTGTGCCAGTTGCAATTGTTCGGCGAGGGGTGAACGATGGTCTAATGGGAAAATATTGTCTATGGGTCGCAACCAATCCCGTTCTTCTAAATTGAGCGATAATCGCAATACTTTTTCACTCTCACCCCGATTCAGCGCCAAAATTTGATAGGCACGAATATTGGCGACACGCCCTGTAAATTGATAATACGTTTTATAGACCTCTTTTTCATCTTTGGAATCAGCAATTCTCTCAGAGGTCAATACACCATAACGCAAGGCTTTTTCGCGCACATCACCACGCACTTGGGCGTTATCGCTGATGGTTTCCGCGACAATATCCCGCGCCCCTGCCCATACATCGGCAAGTGTGGTTAGATTATCATTCAAAAAAGGCGTAGCGAGTGCGTCTAACGATTCTTTCGTGCGGACTTGCGCCAAAATCATATCCGCAAGGGGTTGCAAACCATTTTCGCGGGCAATGCTGGCACGGGTGCGCCGTTTGGGTTTATAGGGGAGATATAAATCTTCCAGCACGGTTAAACTATCTGCCAATTCAATTTGTGCTTGCAATTCAGGTGTGAGCTGACCTTGGTCACGAATCGAATCTAAAATGGTCTGACGGCGTTTTTCGATAGCCCGCCATTTTTCGGCTTGTTCGGCAATTTTTGCCAATTGGTCTTCATCCAAACTGCCGGTCATTTCTTTGCGGTAGCGTGCGATGAATGGGATGGTGTTATCGGAGTCCAATAAATCGAGTGTGGCTTGGATTTGTGTGGGTTTAATGCCCAAAATTTGTGCAATTTTTTCTGATAAAATCATTGTTCCCTAGACTAGCCCTTCTCTGTGGGTTATACTCATTAACCTAAACTTTGATGAGGATTATTATAGGCTATTCCTCAGTAAAATGTGCATATTCGTCTATTAACGTTACCTAAAGAGGTCAACCTGAAATGTCTACATATAGAACCTATCAACCCAAAATTCGTCGCCGTATGCGCGTGCATGGTTTCCGTCAACGGATGCAAACCAAAGGTGGGCGCAATACCTTAAAACGTCGTCGTGACACCGGTCGTCATAAATTGACCGTAAATATGAACAACCACGCCAAGAAAATTAATTGGAATGCCCACTGAGTTGGTGCATAATCGCTTGTGATGCACCAACACCTCCGCTTACGTCACCCAGACGATTTTTTGCGCCTCAAAACGCAAGGACAAGTTGTGCATCACCCCTTTTTTACAATCAGTTATCTGGTGAATGACCAAGCGCATAATCGCTATGGGGTCATCACCAGCAAACGATTAGGCAAAGCGGTGAAGCGCAATCGAATGCGCCGTCAAATTCGTGAAGCATTACGATTGCTCCACCCCCGTCTAAAAGTCGGCTTTGATGTGGTGGTGATTGCCAAACAAGGCATAATTGGGCAACCATTTTCAAGCATCCAAGAGGCGCTCCGCCAAAAATTGAATCGTGTTGGATTAGTGTCACAGTTGGAATAATTATGAAGTGGTTAGCATTAGGTCTTATTCGGTTGTATCAAAAGACACTCTCGCGCATACTACCCCCATCGTGTCGTTTTTATCCTTCATGCTCACAATACACATACGAAGCCATTCAAATCTATGGATTTTTTCGGGGTGGTTGGATGGGCTTACGGCGCATCACGCGATGTAACCCGTTTAATCCGGGTGGTTTAGACCCTGTTCCTCCCAAGAAAGAGAGTTGATTACTTGAATACCTCAAAACCCTCTGCGCGATTGAGCTTGTTGTTCCTCGCGCTTCTAATTTTATTTATTGGCGTTGGATGCGTTCCCACACGTTTAGGCACGGGTTGGGCATCATTGCGCCTTGTAGATAACAATATCCTTGTCACCTATAATGACCGCATCCTCCTCGTTGATTCGGGGACAGGTCGCCCTGTGCAATTAACCGACAACGATGGTCGCGTGCGAACCAATCAAGACGGCACACCCTTACGCTGGGAATTATTGGGGCAACCCACACAATCACAATTTTTTGCATCCCCTGTGCAAATGACCGATTCAAATGAAGTGGCGTTGGTTGTAGATTATCAAGGCAAAATTTTCAATGCCAATCTAAAACAAGCCTGCTTTTCGACAGCCAGTGGTAGTTGTGTTGATAATGCGCCTTTTGTGACCATTCAAGGTAAAATTTATACCGATGTGGTGACAGATGATGAGCGCCTGTATTTACCCCTCAGCGAGCATGATGTTTTGGCACTCGATAAAACCTCTCTCACTGAAGACTGGCGTTTTATCACACGCCGCGGCGTGTGGTCTGCCCCATTATTGATTGGGGAAAATATTTATTTCGCCGAAATGGGTCATGAATTTTATGCCCTGAATGCCGAAAACGGCACCAAACTGTGGCAAGTTGATTTAGGTGGCGCGGTGGCGGCATCCCCTGTATTTTATGATGGCACACCTGCAACGGATTATGCCGATGATGTCCCCGCCCCCACCGATATGAACTATAATTTAGAAAATGGTCGGTTTTATGTCGGCACATTCAATCGTAGCATCGTGCAAATCAGCATGGATGGGGCAATCGAAACGGTATTCACGACCAATGATTGGGTCTGGAGTACGCCTAAAGTGGTAGATGGGGTGTTATATACCGCCGATTTAAGCGGAACAGTCTATGCGCTGGATACCACCAACAACCTCAGCCTCATTTGGAAACAAGATACCCAAACCACAGGCATCCGCGCCCGTCCAATGGTGACACAAGACTCGGTGATTGTGGTCTCGCAAAATGGCATCGTGTTGTGGCTCAATCGGGCAGATGGTAGCGTCACATTACGCCAAGAAATCAACGAAGAAACCTTGTCGGATATGTTGTATGTACCACCAACCGAAAGCCGTCCCGAAGGTTTGGTCGTCATCAGCACCATCAATCCCAACCGACTGCTATTCGCCTTCACTGTACAAGGTCAACAAGTGTGGTTATATCCACCCGCCTCATAACCCATAGGTAGGAGAACTTTACTGGTATGTTCGATTTAATCCTCAATCCCTTTATCACCATGATGGCGCTATTTTATAGCGTCTTTTCGCAAAATATCGTGTTGGCGATTGCCGTCTTTACGATTCTGATTCGTCTTGCAACCTCGCCGTTGCTCTTGCAACAACATCGCTCCACCGCCAAAATGCAAGAACTTCAGCCAAAGATGAAAAAGTTGCAAGAGAAATACAAAAATGACCGCGAAAAATTGGCACAAGCCCAAATGGAAATGTATCGTGAAGCAGGCGTTAATCCGTTAGGCGGATGTTTACCCTTGCTGGTGCAATTACCCATCTTCTTGGCGATGTACCAAACCATCATTCATGCCCTCGCCAATACCCCCTATCAATTGATAGACCTGTCTGGTCGGATTTTATTCCCCGGATTTGATAACATTGTCCCCTTACAAAATACATGGGCGGGCATGGATTTGACCTTGCCACCCACCATTAACCCCACCTACGCATTAATTTTGCCCGTGTTGGTGATGGTCACACAATGGGTATCGTATAAGGTGACTGTGCCAGAAATTCCCCCGAATGAAGACGGCACACCCAATCAAATGGCACAAACCACTAAGACAATGGCGAATGTGATGATGGTCATGTTCGGGTTTTTCTCCTTATCATTCTCGGTGGGTATTTCAATTTACTTTGTCGTGAGCAATATCACCGGTATGGTGCAATATACCTTGCTTGGCAAAGCCGATTGGGGCAAACTGGTCGGCAAATCCAAAGTGAAGCCCGTCCCAACCAGTGCCAAAACTGTTGATGGCAATAAAATTGGGTCATCCAGCACAGTAAAACCCGCATCTGCCAGAGCAGGGACAACTGCCGAAGCACGCCAAAACCCCATGAGTGGGGCAATTAGCAAAACGGAAAAACGCAAAAATAACAAGATGCGTCCCCGTAGCCAAACCAATTAACCTAGCTTGTTCATAGAGGATAGTTAAAAACACCATGAACCCCAATGAACCGCTTGAATTCACGGGCGAGACCGTAGATGCGGCTGTGACCGCTGGTCTCGCTAAACTTGGATTACAACATAGCGACTTGTTGACTGTCGAAATTTTAGAAGAACCCGCTCGTGGGATTTTTGGCATTGGGGCGCGTCCAGCCAAAGTACGGCTCATTTTGCGTCCGCAAATGCCACCACCGCCACAACCCACTCCACCACCACCCCAAAAACCCAAACCCGAAAATAAGGTGCAGGCACGTCCACCCAAACCAGCCAACGCGCCCAAGCCATCACCAAAAGGCGGTCAAAAACCCATCCAAAATCAAAAGAAGGGTCAAGATTTTGATTTTGAAGATGATGATGAATTCATCATCGCCGAAGAAGGCAATTACGAAGCCGATACACCGGGTGAAGATGGCGAAGTGGGCAAAGAAGTGTTAAGCGAATTGCTCCGTTTGATGGGTATTGAACATCACATCACGGTCAAACGCGCCCAAGCTAACCGCGAAGGCGAAAACCCGCCGTATTTGTTGGATATTACCGGTCCCGATATGAGCCTGCTCATCGGACGGCGGGGCGAAACACTCAGCTCATTACAATATGTAACGCGCCTCATCACCAGCCGAAAATTGCAACGGCGTGCGAATATTATCGTGGATGCGGGCGCATATAAATCGAAACGGTCAGAACGCTTACAACAATTGGCGATTCGTATGGCAGACCAAGCTGTCGAGACCCAACGCACCGTCCAACTTGAACCGATGCCCGCAAATGAACGACGCATCATCCACATGACGCTCCGCAGTCGCCCCGATGTGGAAACACGCAGTCATGGCGAAGGCGAAGCCCGCAAGGTGACGATTGTCCCCGTTTTGAATAAATAACTGTAGGGGCTTGCTATGGCAAGCCCCATATACAGCAACTTAACAACAAAATTGCTTTTTGACCTCCCCCCCTCTGCCCCCTCTCCAAATTGGGGAGAAAACCGTTTTATAGGTGGGTCTAAATCCCCTCTCCGTTTGGGAGAGGGAATTTAGGGGTGAGGTTGTTTTCTTAAGCATGATTTTAGGCTTTTTTCTTCACAGGAAATTGAATTTCTGTGACAAATTTGCTTTGGTCGCCACCACGCTCATATTCGAGATTAATCTCCCGATTCCCCCCTGCCACCTCATAACCATTCAATTCAATCCAACGCAAAATGGCATCATAGGCGTTGCCTATTGTGGATAATGATCCATGATGAACAACACAGGCGGCAAGTTCAATGGCGGGAATGGTTTTAATGACTGTGCCATTGGTAGGGACAAGCAGATTATTGCCACTCACACCAATCGCGGCTTCCAGTTCAATATCGGTTGTTTTATATTCTTTGTCATGATAAATGGTCACGCCACATTCGGCGGGATTTTCGCTAAATTTACCACCACTAGCGCGAATGGCATCCCATACTTTATCAAACATGCCATTCAGGGTTATGCCAATTGCATCCCATGTTGGCGTAACACCCATCATCGAAATGGCGCGGAATTCCGGTACAGCTTTCAAAATAACATCGTAATTGCTCATGTTGCCCTCCAGTTCAATCAGTTTTAAGGTGTTTTCCACATGCGATAATTGCCGTTGTTGTGCCAATAAGTGTTGTTCCATCTCGCTTTGGCGCAAGCGAAGCATTCCACGCAATTGTTCTAGGCTGATGTTTTCATCCAACAGCCGTTTAATCTGTTCTAGCGAGAAACCCAATTCTTTGAGTGCTATCAACCGATAAAAACGCGGGAGTTGGGTCATGGAGTAATAGCGATACCCTGTGAATTTATCCACATGGGCAGGCGAAAATAACCCAATTTCATCGTAATAGCGCAATGTTTTGACTGGCACATAAATTAATTTAGAAAACTCGCTAATCTTGAGCATAAGCAACCTCGCAATCATCAGCATGTGTTATTATCACGATAAGCCTTCCAGCGACTGGAAAG
>JALONZ010000100.1 GCA_025454675.1 Anaerolineae bacterium
CGGATGGTCATCCCACCCGCCCTATTATGCTTACCAACCGCGATGCGCGATTTTGTTCGTGTCGGGCATGGTACTCACATTAATCCCGACCATCGCTTCACCCAGTCCGCGACTGACATTCGCCAGCACATCGGGGTTATCGAAATGCGTCACCGCTTCGACAATCGCTTTAGCACGTTTGGCGGGGTCTCCCGATTTGAAAATCCCAGACCCCACAAACACCCCATCCACGCCCAATTGCATCATCAGCGCGGCATCCGCAGGGGTTGCAACACCGCCCGCCGCAAAATTCACGACAGGCAAGCGCCCCAATGTCGCCACTTCTTTGACCAAATCATAGGATGCTTGGATATTTTTGGCGTAGGTATACAATTCGTCCTCATCCATACTGGTCAGACGGCGAATTTCACCTAATACTGTGCGGGCATGACGCACCGCTTCCACCACATCACCCGTACCTGCCTCGCCTTTGGTACGAATCATCGCCGCGCCTTCAGAAATACGGCGGAGCGCCTCGCCCAGATTACGGCAACCACACACAAACGGCACTTTGAACTTGTGCTTGTTGATGTGATGTTCTTCATCGGCTGGGGTTAATACTTCGCTCTCATCAATATAATCAATGCCGAGTGATTGCAAAATTTGCGCTTCTACAAAATGACCAATCCGCGCCTTCGCCATCACGGGGATGGTGACTGCTTTGATGATGCCTTCAATCATATCGGGGTCGCTCATCCGCGCCACACCCCCTTGTGCGCGAATATCGGCAGGCACACGTTCCAACGCCATCACCGCACACGCACCCGCATCTTCGGCAATTTTGGCGTGTTCGGGTGTGACCACATCCATAATCACCCCGCCCTTGAGCATTTGCGCCAACCCGCGTTTTGCAGTAACTGTTCCTGTTTCACCTGTACCATTCAAACCGTTGTTGCTCATGAAAAAAATCCCTCCACAACAAAATATCACAATGAGTATCGCTAGGATAAAGGTTTGGACACAACAAATGTATGTCCAGATAAGTCCAATTTGGATTTTAGGTAATGAAATTCAAACCAACCGCGCAAGATAACACAGTTTGCGATAAAATAGTAGGGATGACCATAAAAATATCCCCCATCCCCAACCCTTCCCCCATAGGATAGGGGAAGGGAGAAAAAATTCCCCCTCTCCATATAATAGGGATGGGGTTAGGGGGTGGGGATAATAGGCAGGCTAATATCATGTTTGATGACGATTCGCAAGACCGTTTTACATTGGCACAAAATATTTTTTGGCGTAATTTGGGTTGGGAAGATGGCACGCTACATGAGGAATCCATCACCGCCCGCCTGCGCCAACGTGCCGAACAATATGCCAAGCCCCTCCCCACCGATGAGGATGCACCCACCACAACGGTGGTCATTTTTCAGTTGGGGGATGAAACATATGGCGTAGATGCTGTGTTGGTTCATGCAGTTCGGCGCATCGGCAAAATTGCAACTGTGCCAAATATCCCCCATTTTTATGCGGGTGTGGTCAATGTGCGCGGTCAAATCATCACCATACTCGATTTGCGCCGTTTTTTTGGCAAAGTGACTGATAATATACCCGCGCCAGAAGAATTGTTGATTATCCGCGCCAATGACTTGGAATTAGGCATCTTGGCACACACCATTCACGATGTGATGACCCTCAAATTGAGCGAGATTCAACTGCTTAACGACATGGGCTATGCGTGGGGCATCACACCCCAAAAATTTATTTTACTCGATATGGCGCGTCTGTTCACCGATGAGCGCCTCATTGTTGGGAATAACAATTCGACCCTTTGAGGATGATATTTATGATAACATCACCAAATTTGAACACCCGTATTCGCGCCCTATTCGCCAACCCCACCCCATTCATCAGCGCGGGGATTTTGGCGGTCTATACGGCGCTAATTTGCCTCATCGTACTTGGTATTGGCATGACAGGCATCTCATTGCTCATCATGAGCCTTATTGCGTTGCCCATCGGCTTTGTCATTGGCTTATGGATGAATCGCATGGCATACCAACGCACCGAACACATCTTGAGCAGTTATATCACCACGATGGAACAAGTCGCAGAAGGGGATTTGACACTCGAATTTCATCCGCCCACCCTTGCGCCCAATTTGCCAGAGACCCTACTGTTGGCGCGTCTGGTAGATACCAGCAATGAAATGCTCAAACGGATTCGGCGCGTGTTGGTGGGCGTGAATAATGCGCTCACACGGTTGGATAAAGATACACAAGCCATCTTAGAAGCCACATCCAAACAAATTTTTATGACCAATGAGCAAGATTCAGTCGTGACCGAGACCACCGCCACCGTGAATGAAGTCCGCGCCACTGTCACCGAGACCGCAGAGCGCGCCCAAAGTGTGGCAGAAACCGCACAAATTTCGGTGGACATCTCAAAATCGGGGATTGATGCGGTCAATCAGACCATCGCGGGGATGCAACTCATCCGTAAGCGTGTAGAAGATATTGCCGATAACATCCTTGTGCTATCCGAACACACCCAACAAATTGGTGAAATTATTGCCACCGTGAATAGCCTCGCCGACCAATCACGCATGTTGGCGCTGAATGCGTCAGTAGAGGCGGCGCGGGCAGGTGAAGAAGGCAAGGGTTTTGCGGTGGTGGCGATGGAAGTCCGCAATTTAGCAGACCAAAATCGTGATGCAACCGTACAAGTCCGCGAAATTTTAGGCGAAATTCAACGCGCCACCAATGCCGCCGTGATGGTGACAGAAGAAGGTAGCAAAGGCGTGGATACAGGGCAAAAATTGGTCAATAGCGCGGGGGATGCCATCCGCAACCTTGCCCGCGCCATCGAAGAGGCGGCTATGGCGGCGTTGCAAATTGCCGCCAGCACCCGCCAACAAACCATCGGCATGGATCAACTCACTCATGCCATGCGGACGATTAAACATGCCACAGGCGAAACGGTGAGCGGGACGATGCAAGTCGAAGCGAGTGTGCAACGGTTGCGCGATGCGGCGTATTTGGTGAATAATTTGTTGGGCGATTTGAAATTGGGATGATATTTTCTATTAAACCCAAATTGTCGCGTAGTGGCATGATATATCATGCCACTACAGATAAACCGTTATATTTTCATATTCTTCACGGCGAAACCGTGATGTTCACCCCGTCAAATGTAATCATACGCCCGCCGATGTTCACCACTGGCGCATCGGCAAAGTTATTCATCAGCGAAATTTCTGGCAAACCTGCCCCACTATCCCCACCGACCAACACATGAATGAAATAGGCTTCTGTCGGGTTATCAATCGTGCTGGCGATATACCGATGCGTCATCGTCTGATACCGCGCAGGGGGTTCACTCACTTCATCAGGCAATGCAATTACACTCATCTCGGTGACGGTTGGCGACAAATTCACGATGCTCAGTTGATTGCCTTTTGGCGTGGTCATCAATGCTGTTCTATCGGTGATGGTCGCATCGGCGGGCAAATTCAAGACGAATCGCTTGAATCCAGAAATTTCGGTGAGCGCAAGGTCATAAATCACCACAATATCCGGCTTTAACCACACCACTTGACGCACCACACGGATTACACTGGTGGATTCGGCATAATCCGAATTATAAAGCGGAGTGGCATCGCCTGTGATAGCAATATAATCCGCGCCTTCTGTCCATGTGGGCGGGTTGGGGTCGCCACTGGGGATATAGAACCACTGTGACCCGCGTTCATACAACATATAACGCCAATCATCGTAACTGGGCGGGTTATTTTGAACGAGCAGTGTGTTTTGATTATCACTGGCTAAATAATCAAGGTCATAGCCCACGCGCACTTGTGTTAGCCATTCGCCCTTGCGATACAATTCCACCGCGTTGCCATTTGCGCTTTGATGGTCAACCCCATTCCACGACAAGCTATAGGTGAACCATGTCGCATCTGGCGACCAATCCGTCCGCCCTAATAATCGGCGTAGCCCATCCGCGTAAAATGTGGTCGGCAAAGCTGGACGTGGGTCAGATACAACCCGTGCATCAGGTTGGAATAAGAGGAAATAAAGAATCGGGTTGGTATATTGCTCATAATCCATGCGCGATAATAACCCTGCTTCACCACCGGGTGCGCTATAAGTTTGTATCCATTTGGTTGCACTATAGGTTTCATTATCTCCTGTCAGATAGGCATAATAACCCAACGCGCCAAATAACGCGATATGGTCTGGCATCATATACAATTGTCCGCTCCCATACCACGCGGGGACATACACATCGCCAAAATCTTCATTTTCATGGGTGGCAGGACTCATGGAGTGTAAATATGCCTTCATCACATCATCCCAATAGGGATTATTTTCAAAACGGGTTTGCGGATAGGTATCGGCATAACCGGATGTGTATAATGCCAATAAAAATTGGGCGGTATACCCCAATGTTTGCGGGCTATATTCAAATCCCTCCGCGCCCAAACCGCCTTGTGTATCGGTACGGAAGCTATTATCCAACACATACAGCCATGCGCCCATCGCTTCGTTCAGACAGGTGGCTAATGCGCCGCTTGGGTCATCTTCAGGGTTCAACGACAGGCTCATCAAGCCCATATTTCGCATGTGGGCGGCATAATAATTGTTGTTGCTCCAGCGATGATACGATGGGTCAGCGATGAGGATGGGGTCATTCACCACACCAATCGGTTCTGGGCGGTTGTTATTGGTCGTATACGCATTGCGATTTTCATCACACCAACGGGTGAAAACTTGCGCGATGAGTGTCTTATCTTCTGGCGATAATATCGGATAAATCCAATCCACCACCAACCCAAACCCCGCGCCATACCAGCGAGAACGGTCTGTTAGGGCAAAATCGGGGCGACGGAAGGCGGTATCTTCTGCCACACCGAGCGATGCTTGTTCGATGATATACATCAACAGTGTCCGCGCACGTTGGGCATAATCGGCACGCACGGCTTCATCTGGATGCACAAGGCTGATAAAGGCGAGGAGTAAGGCATGATTTTCATTCGGATATTCCACCCAGCTATTATCCCCAATATCCTGTGTGGGCAAAATACCCTCATCCATCAGGGCAACACTTTCTTCTGCTAGGCTTAGGAGTTGTATCCAAATGGGATTATCAGGGGTGGCACTGGCGCGTAAAGTGGGCAGTTGGGCTTCGGTAATCCATAAATGCGGATGACCACTTGGCATCTGTGCAAAAATGGGAATCACGGAAATTCCTAGCAAAAATGGGGCTACAATGGCAAAAATGGCTAGGCGTAATCGTTTCACAAGAACTCCTTTTAGCGGTAATGTATCGTAATGATAATTTCAGTATAGTCCCATCGGTAATTTTTGCCACATCATCATGACGATTGTCCTACGGGATGAAAATATTCATCCATTTTCCATAATTTGGCGGTATGATGAAAATAATAAGTCAACCTTGAGTGAATCATAACCATGCAGAAAACTGTGCCAAATCGCAACATTCAATCATCAGAAGCAACTGTGCCATCTCATCCCATATCCGATAAGACGGTGGCACATGTGCCGATGCAACCCAAAGTTCAATCTGCGCCCCCGCCTGTGGTGAATGCACCCATGCGTCAGCCAATCCCCATGCCTCCCCCGCAACGGGTGATGCAACCACGCCCCATATCCCGCCCTGCGCCCAAAAAACGGACAAATTGGTGGCTATGGGGATTTATTGGGTTTGGCATATTGGGTATTTCATCCACCATTGCGGTGATATTTGCCGTATTCATCATCCAAGCGGATAAAAATCGGTTGGATATGAGCAAATACCTCGCGCCAAAGGATGTACCGAGCGCATTAACCACTATCACAACCCAAGCACGCCAATTCATTGATGTATCACGCATTTTGGTATTGAATCCGTTATCGGTGCGCTTATATGACCCTGTAACGGGCGATTTTGCCACATGGGAATTGCCGATTGCCAATTGGGATAGCTGGTTATCGGCAACGCCCGATGCAAGTGTGCCAAATGGGTATCGGTTTGATATTGAAGCGCAAGGTGTCACCGATTTTCTGATGACCCAGCAATCACGCCATTTAGACGCATCGCGTTTTATCAATATGGCAGAGGCGCTCGACCAAATTCAAGTCGCGGTACAAAATAATGCCCAAGCGACTTTGCGCGTGTATCACAATCCGCGTCAGCATGTGGTGGGCGCGGGCGAAACCATCACCAGCATCGCATGGGATTATGGCATCCCCTATTTGTATATCCAACAGGCGAATAATGGCATTTCGTCCCTATCCGTTGGGCAAACCATCACCATCCCACCCGCCGATATGTTCATTGAACTTGCACCAAATCCGAATAAACGGATTGAGGTGAGCATCCCCGAACAACGGGTGCGGGTTTATGAAAATGGCGTATTGTTATGGGATTGGGGCGCGAGTACAGGCATTAATAGCAGTCCAACATGGCGCGGGGTGTATCAAATTTTATCGCACGAAATCAATGCGTATGCGGGCAATTGGAATTTGTGGATGCCGAATTTTATGGGCGTGTATCGTCCCGTACCCAATGCCGATTTCACCAACGGGTTTCACGGATTCCCGACACGCGGGGGCGGTCAATTATTATGGGAGAACAGCATCGGCACGCGGGTGACGTATGGGTGCATTTTATTGAGCAATACACACATTCAACAACTGTATACATGGGCAGAAGAAGGGGTTGTGGTGGAAATTAACTAACATGAGTTATGGATAATTTTGAACTCAATTCGTCAATTTATCTCGCCAGAAGCTAAAGCACAATACCGTTAAGATAAGGTTTTTACCCCACCCCCTAACCC
>JALONZ010000002.1 GCA_025454675.1 Anaerolineae bacterium
GCTTCGACCACTGTCATAATTTCTTCTTCGGTGACGGTATTCACTTTGCCTTCGCTTTTGAATAGCGCCGATAAACGGGTGCTAATTTGTATCATCGCAAATACCATCGGGCTGAAGATAGCAAGCAAAAAGCGCATCAGTGGGAATGAAAAACTTGCCAACGCATGAGAATAGCGACTGCCGATTGCCTCTGGAACGATGTTCCCCAGCGACAGACTCAAAAATAGGGACAACGCCAGAGTGATAAAATAAATAATGTTGGGTTCAACATCTGGCGTTTGGGCTAATAAGGGTGTGGCGACATTCAACAGGGTGATACTGGCAATGATAAACTGTAAAAGTGCGGTGATAGTTTGATAGGTAATGAGCAAATTTTTAGACCCTGCCAATGTGAGCAATTCTTTGCTCATGGTTTCCCTTGTGGAATGGGTATTGGCATCTGACCAATCGCGCATTTTTGCCATTTTGGTATTCGTGACCGAGGCATAAGCTAAGGTCACAATTGCTTGTAGCAAAATCAAACCGAATATGCTGACTAAGCCAGCGATACTATCGTCCAAGTGTATCTATCCTTCTACATACGGGAATAAAATAAGCGCAATAAACCTCTAGGCATCCCGTAGTATGAGGATGGGGAGGTTTTGCGCGGCGCTTTCGGCGTTGGGGAGCGTCTTTTAACACGATTTTGGATAAATCCAACTACTTACCAACAAATTATTCATAGTCTACCATAGGCAATTAGTCTCTGGCAAGTGAACTATAATCAGTTATTATCAGAAAAAGATTAAATTTGCGCTTTTGCGAATTGCAAAAATCGCTAAAATAGAAGGTATATATTGGTCTAGGTGTGAGATAGGGTGCTATATGGCATACGGGCGGTTAGATGTATTTTATCCCAACGGGGATTTTGCGACCTACCTTTTGGATAGCCCTAGCGTTTCAGTAGGGCGGTCTGCGGGATGTACCATCGTATTAGATACCGATACCATCTCGCGCTATCATTTTAGCATCACCTATGATGGCAAAGATGTCAAAATATCGGATATGGATTCTGCCAATGGCACATTTGTAGATGGTGTGCAATTGGGTGCAAATGAATCAAAAGGCTTGCTGGGGGGTGAAGAACTGCAAATCGGGCATTTGCGGATGATTTATCATACCCTGAACGAAGACCCGACCACCTTTGTAGACCCCGTTCAAGAAGAAACCCAACGGTATGATCGTCCTGATGTCGGATTTTCGATGGAAGTGTATGGCTCAGAAATTGCCATTCCCCCAGGGTCACATACCACAGTCGAGATTAACCTGACCAATATGACGAGCCAAGAACATGCTTATGTCATCGAAGCCAGTGGCTTGCCCGATGGTTGGGGCAGATTGAATCGCCCTACCCTAACCATTGAACCGGATGATACCGCGCAAATTATTTATAACATCAAACCCTTGCGCCAAAGCAGTAGCGCCCCAGGTGATTATCCAATTACCTTCACCATCTATCAACAAGATGCGCCCGATAAAAAATTAGAGGGTGGCGTGAGTGTGAAAATTTTGCCCTATAGCGGGTTTGGTGTGGCGCTTGCCAATCCCAATTTACAAGATAATGAATCATTCCGTTTATTTTTGCTCAATCAAGGGAGCATCCCCCTGCCCCTGACAGTGAGCGGTTATTCCGCCACCAATGCGCTCAATTTTGAGATTCAACAAACCCAAGTCACGCTGGCACCCGGTCAACGCATGGAGGTGCGTGGTCAGGTCAAACCGAAGCAACGTCGCCTCTTTGGGCAAACCCGCGAATATAATTTTGATTTGCGCGTCAAATCGAAAGACCTATCGGCATTTCTCACGGCTGTCCCTGCCCATTACACCGAAAAAGCCATGTTACCAACATGGGCGGCGTATGCGATGGCAGGCGTTGCGGGTGTGTTCGCCATTTTGATGGTAATTATGTTAATTGTCTTAGGGCAACCCCCCGCCCCCGAACCCGAAATTTTGGTGTTCAATGTCGATAAAAATCAAATTAGTGAAGGCGATGTAGTCGCACTCAATTGGGAAGCCAACGATATTGAATTTTATGATGTGATGATCAATAACGACCTCATTCAAGCCAACATCCCTGCCGAGACAAGCGCGTGGACAATCGAAACCGTTGGCTATGAGGGCATCATCCAAATTGAATTGGTGGGCAGGCATGATGATAAATCGGTGTCTGCACAACAACAAGTCACCATCTACCCGCGTTTGGTGGTCAATGATTATACGGTCACGCCCAATTTGCTCACGCGCAATATCCTTCAAGAAGTCCGCCTCACATGGGATGTGGATGGCGCGGTGACAGTGACAATCAACAATATCCCCGATGAATCGGGGGGAAATGTGACCCTACGTGAAGGCTTGCCCCCCACTGGCGAATTGACCGTGCCAGTTTTCTTCACGGGGTCATTAGAGGGCTTATTTTCGCTCACAGCCTATAATGATTTGAGTAGCCTTGAAGTACCCGCCGAATATACCCTACAAAATTCTGAATGTTTTACACGGGTGGATGGTATTCAAGCCCGCAATTATCCCAGCCTTGATGGTCAGGTGGTGCAAACGTTTGCAACACAAAATTCATCAACCCTCGTCAATGGGCGTGATGCGTCCACCACATGGTTGAGCATTCCGTTAACTGGTGGCGGTGAGGCATGGATAGCCCTCGCCGATGTGTCTTGTGTGTTTGATGTCAATTTGCTCAGAGATAAATCGGCGCAATTGCCAACCGCAACGCCAACATCAACACCAACCGCATTGCCGACTATCCCGACCAACACACTCACACCCATCCCGCCCGCGCAAGTACCAAGTACGGCGACCAGTGTCCCAACATCAACACCTGCACCAACCAATACGCCTGCGCCGACCAATACACCTGCGCCACCGCCGACATTGACACCCATCACGCCGACCATCGCGCCGACCAAAACACCGCGACCATAACCTTATGATGCGCTTTCTTGGGTCTTTGGTATTAGGTACAATTGTCGGGGCAGTTTTTGGGCTATTTGTCGGTTGGCTGATGTTTAGTCAAATTGCCAATACATCGGTGGAAGATGCCGAAAGCGGGTCTATCCGCAATCAATTGGCATATTTCATCACGACCGTATTCGCCATCGCCGATTCATCGGGAAATGTGGGATTAGATACCCTCACAAGCCGTTACAAAGAGGAATATTTGCTCATGGTGGCGGCGGGTTATTGGGAAGATAATGATATTCAGGGCGCATTTGACCGCCTCAAATTGCTAAATGTGGAAAGTGTGCCTCAGTTTGTGCAAGATGTGGCAGAACGTTATATCAGCAATTCCCGCGCCATTGATGATATTTATTTGTTGGTGACATTATCCGAGAGTTTTGGACGGCTAACCCCGATTATGGAGCCGTATAGACAGGTGAGCATCCCCCAACCATGACCGACTATGAATTATCAGAATCCAGTGCGCGTCGTCGAATGCGGAGTCGGTATGACCGTCCGCGTTATTCGGTGTCGTGGGTGGCGTTGATATTGGGGTTAACTGCCTCCTGTTTTGGGATGATTTATCTCTCTCGCTTTTTATTCCCCGTCTCCACCGAAACCGCCCCGTGGCAACTGTCGGCGGACGCGAAAAATGCGTATGTGGTGGCGATTGTCCTCGATTATACCCATGACGGCGATTTAGCCAATGCGGTGCAACGCTTGGTGGATTTGCGCTTGCCTGTGGATGACCCCATTCAAGCCGTTGCCGATATTGCCTGTCAACTGGCGACATCGCCGTATATCAGCACCAATAGCGGTGTGGATGCCGTCCGCGCCATGATTCAATTTTATAAATTGCAAAATAAATCGGGATGTGCCGATGATTTGCCATTGGTATCGAATAATCAGCCGATGGTGGTCACACTAATTTTGCCAACGCCAACCCTGCTCCCACCTCCCACCAAAACACCTGAACCGAATATCTTCATCCCAGAAAATACGCCCGCGCCCACACGCACGCCATTTGTGCCACCCACCGCCCCACCCGCCTCATTTGAATTGGTGGTCGCCAATACATTTTGTGATACGGCACTATCAGGCATCATCGAGGTGCGCGTGATTAACCGCAACGGGGTCGAATTGCCCGCCCAACCGATTCGCGTGCGGTGGGATAATGGCTCAAATACATTTTATACCGGCTTAAAACCAGAACGCGGTTTGGGTTATGCCGATTATCAGATGGAGCAAGGTCGCGCCTATACCATCGAAATGCCCGCGTTATCCAATCCATCCACCACACCGCTCACCGCGACACCCTGTTTTACCGATAATAACCAACCTGCGATATTGTCCTATCGGGTGGTGTTCAGGGAAGGATAGGCAATACAATAAATCCATCACTCACACCATCAATCGGCACAAGCGCCCCATTTTGCGCCCACCCAATTCGTACCGAAACAGCATTTTGTGGTGGGGTGATGAAATACAACTGTTCAAGCACACTCGGCGCATTCGGCATGTATCCGCCCAACGGGATTCTATCTTGTTGGGTGATGATTTGACCATTCACATCTAAAAGATGCACAAACCAACCCCAATCGGGGGGGAGTGGCGCGGATAAGCCCCAATCAAGTGTTACAAAAATGCCATTTGCATCTTGCTGTAGCGCATATTGATTAAGTATCACCACATCCCCAAATTGCCACGCAGATGCAATCCACTTTGGCACAGGCGGATGCAAATAAAATAATACACCCCGATACCCGCCCGCCCAAACTTCTTTGACGAAGGCGTGGTCGGTGAATAATTCTTTTTCTGCCCAATTATCCGGATTTGCAGGGTTAAACCATGTGACAAACCACCGTAATCCGCCGTTATCAATGGCATTTTGCCATAATTGGCGCGTGAATGGCTCATCGGGCGGGGTAGGCGCGAAAATCGTGGAAATATCCCTAAATCCAAATAAATTCATGAACAGGGTATCATCCGTCGTGGCGATAATGGGCGCAGGTGGATTGAGCGCAGTTTGTAGTTCAGCACGTTTTTGCTTATCGGCATCCGCTTCACCGCGCAGGGCAAAAATCAGCATCCCCACGCATACCACCATGAGCGCAACACCTTGCATCGCACGCTTGCGAATGACCATCAACACCATACCGCATAAAATAATAAGGGTGGCGCTGGCTAATCCCCACATATCACCATATTTTGCCCACCACCAATTGAGCGGTTCTCCGTTTTGGAGCATGGTGATATGCCCAAGAATCGGACTCAATTCCGGATGAAACATGAACGCATTGGCAAATTTTTCGAGGTGGACATTGTATAACATGCCTTCATAAATATTAAAGTCATACAGTGTGCCGATTAATTGTATGGCAAAAGACAGGATGAATAACAAAACCAATAGCCCGCCCACAAGCAACCGCATATGATGGGCTGTAGGGGCATGATATATCATGCCCTTAACGGCATCGGGTGGGTGTAAAACAAATTTCACCATCGGCGCAAAAGCGAGCATCGCCAACGGGATAATCGGCACAAGAAAACGCGCTCCCCATACCACGCCCCCGCTCCAACTCCACCACATGGCATAAATCACAGTTTGCACGACAATGCAGATGATGATGAATACTGTTAAGGCGCGATATGTGCGGAAGAACAACCACAATCCGACAGGCAAAATAATCATTAGGGGTGCGTACCAAATGATACCGCGCCATGTGCTGAAAAATTGCCCATACAAACCGGTCAATAGGGGCGTGGTGAAGCCCTCCCCTGTGCTAAATTTATATCCTGTCGCGGTGAATGAGCCATAACGCGATAAATTGACCCACCCGACCAAAATCCCAACCGTGAAAACAAATCCAACGCCTAGCAAGATGAGGTTTTTCATTTTTTGCGGATGGTGCATGACCACATACACCACAAAAATCGGCACAAAGGCGATATAGGTCAGGTTGATGCCTGCGAGCAGTCCGAGAAGGATGCCTAACCACAGGAATTTGACAGGGGGTTGAACAAGTCGGTTTAGGCTTGTAAGGACGGCATTCTTGCCGTCCGTGCTGTGGACACGATATAGCATGTCCCTACGAGATTGCAAATTGTTTGGCGAAAAAGGATACGGCATCGCCATCCAAACACACAGCATGATTAGCAACCCCGCCAACGGTTCGCCGAACAATGTGCGTGCATAGACCACCGTCAACGTCCCAAGCCCAAACATCAGCGCCACGATGAACGCCACCCGTTTTTCATATCCCAGACGGATGACCACACCGAATAAAATCAGCGCCGTGAGGGTACTCACCACCCCGTTGAATAAATGGGCGGTGGCTTGCAGGGGTGCGTTGGGTAATAGGTCACTCAGCCAGACCAACGGCGCGAGTGCCAATGATGGGGTGATGCCTTTTTTGCTGTATAAATTGCCGTCTAAGCCAAATGTCCCCATGCGCCCATGCGGGACGATTAAATAATCCACCGCGCCCATGATATTGATGTTCCCTGTTTGCGCGGTGGCTAAAATGGCGTATCCATCCGCACTTTGCAGACGGTCATTGGCGGTGAGCAAATATACACCCATCAACAAGCATATCAGGATAATCCGATAGGGCATCATGGATTAATCCTTCATCATCAAGCCCGCCACACGCCGTCCCATTTCTACGGCGAAATTCGTGCCTCTATCCCATGGATACACTTGGCTCATACTCGCCCAATACACCCCATCCAGTGCTGTTCGTAGCGAGGGGATGTTTTGGCTATGATTCAAACTAGGCACAGGTTGGGCATAGGGAGCGCGAAATGCCCATGCTTTCCGAATCCATTCAGGACGGAAATCGCTATTGAAGGTCGGCAACACTTTTGCGAATCGCGCAATTAAATCGGCTTCGCTCATGGTGAAGTATTCATGGTCGGCGGGGACATAATCACCACAATACACCAACACATCCCCATTATAATGCGCCTTATCCATCCAATTGGTATGCTCCACCAACGCCAAAAATGGGAATTGGCTTTTGGATTTATCGGGGCTGGTGGCGGGCAAATTGAGCCAATATGTGCCATCTGTGAGGAGTGACTGCTTGAGGGCAAACACCACACACACCGCACCGATACTTTTCAGGTTAGCCACTTGCGCCCCGTATGGCGTGTTTCTGAGGGCATCCCCGCCTAATTTGAGCAACAATTGCGGTGATGTGGTGCTAAGTATACGGTCAAAGGATTGCCATTCCCCATTCACCTGCAAACGCGGTTTTCCCGCTTGGGTATCAATTCCTGTCACGGGGGTATTCAGGTGAATGGTCGCGCCATTGGCACGGATTTTATCCGCCATATCATTCAAAGCGCGTTGGAATCCGCCCTGATAAATCCCCAGTCGCAATGACCGCGCCCGCACCCGCGCCCACATCCACGCCATATTGACGTGTTGGTATTGGTCGCCAAATTTGCCAATCAGTAGGGGCTTAAAAAATTTGCCATAGGCTTCTTCACCCATACGATGACGCATCCAATCATGCGCGGTGAATTTTTCTAAAAATGTGCCGTCTTTGATGAGTTTGAGATACACTCCAAATAACCCCATGCGGAAGGTTGCGATGGGCGATTGTGGCAAAAATAACGCGGATGGCGAAATTTCCGAGCGATACGTTTTGCCATTTATCCAGTAACTGGTCTTGGGGCGCGGAAAAATCACATTCTGCCACAAACCCATTTCGGTGAGGATGGCACGGATGTCTTTATCGGTTTCAAACCAGTGATGATAAAATTTTTCCAGCGACCAATCCCAATTTTCATCCTTAAAGCCCGCCGCCAAACCCCCTAATTCTGCCCCACCTTCATAAAGGGTGACAGCATACCCCGCCCGACTCAAATCCCACGCCGCGGCAATGCCTGTCGCGCCCGCGCCGATGATACCAATTGTCTTTTTTTGCATGATTCAAATCCTTATCTTGGGTGGAAATGCCCCGCTTATGCAGGCGGTTCTAAGGGCAAGGTGAGATAAAAATGTGCGCCGCGCTTTTTAGCGGTGCTGGGGATTGCCCAAATTTTGCCATGATGCAACTCCACAAATGTCTTGCAAATCGCAAGCCCTAATCCTACCCCTTCTGCGCTAATATGTTGAGCGTAACTTGTGCGATAAAATGGCACAAATATCTTTTCGATGTCTTTGGCGGGAATACCAACCCCTTCATCCGACACACTGATGAGCAAGCACGGCGTGATAATGCCTTGTGGCGCGTGCTTGGGCAAATGCGTTTTACCCGCAATCAGGCGGATTTCGGCGGTGATGGTCGAATCGGGGGGGGCATATTTGACCGCATTGGCAAATAAATTACTAATCACTTGGTCTATGCGCCGTTGGTCACATAATACACTCGGCACACCATCTTCGGCATTCATCAATACCTTTTGGCGCTTATCACGGAATTGTAACGCGAGGCGGGCATACACATCGCCCATCAATTCGGGCAAATAAACCGATGTCCGCATCAGAATCGTCTCGCCCATCGTGGCTTGTGACATATCCAACAATTCTTTTAGCATATCACTCATACGGCGGGCGCTGGAATGCACAATTTTCAGTTTATCGCGCCCTTCTGTGGCGATTTCTTGGTCATTCAGCCCCAATACATATTGACTATAGCCCATCAGTGATGTGAGGGGTGTCCTAAATTCGTGCGAAATTCGCATCCATAACTCATGTTGGAAGCGCAACGCATCACGTTCTTGGGTCACATCATAAAAGGTATAAATCCGCCCCACCACATGCCCCGCCCGATACACAGGCGCGGTATACCATTTTATGGCACGCGCGGTATCTTCCTGTGAGCGCAGTTCAATTTCGCCCTCTTCAATATCAACAGAACGGGGTGATATATTCTGCCACACCGTCAACAAATGGTTGCGGTGTGTGGCTTCTGTGCGGAGCATGGGAATAATATCCCATAAACACCATTCGCGTAAATCGGTGAGGGTTGTCTCTAAAAAGTTCATAAATTGCTGGTTATAAGCAAAAATCCGCGCATCATCAGGCGAAACCAATACAATCGCCTCTAAGACCGATTCTAATATGACAGACCGCCCTTGTGTGACATTATCTAAATAGCGTTTCAGTTCATTCACCACCACACTCAGCGTCAATAAGTCGCTGATGCTTTTATAGACTTGCATTTCATATTGCAGGGGCGGCGCATGATCATCGCTGGTCAAAAACATCACCCCCAACGGGCGCGACTCGGAGGTGAGGAATAATAAATTGAGGGTTTTCACATCAGGCTGATTCAAAATATAACGCACCGATTCGGGGATATGGGCATCAGCTTTGAGGGCGCTAATATCGGTGAATGTCACCACGCGCCCTTCTTCTAAGTCTGTTTTGTAGGGACGGAAATAACCCATTGAGATGAGTTCGCCCACCGCGATATTCTCTCCAAATGTCCGTGACCAACTGGCGATGATTTGTACACCCTCAAATTTTCGTTGACGAATTTCAGAAATGCCGGGCGTGAACAAGCCTAACGCGCAATTGGTGATATGACCATCAAACACATAATCACGCAGTACCATAATCAAATTATCGGGCGCAGGATTTTTGATGATGGCTTGCGAGGCGTTGAATACCGCTTGGGCGAAGACCAATTGCGAGACGAATTGTTCGTTTTGCAAAATGGTCTGGGCATATAAGGCGATATAACGCAATTCCTGAACATGCGCGTAGGGGTCGGTTAATGCCTGTTGGTAGAAAAAGAAAAATATCCCCAAGACTTCGCCACTTTCAGATAGCAGGGGGTACACAATACACCCCTGCAATTCGCAATCATCAACATCCAAAATAGGTCCATAAACCGCTTTGTTGACATCGCGTGATAAGTGTCGTTCTATCCATGGGAGCAATGCAGAATAACTGCTTTCGGTGATTTGAGCAGTATTCTGCACGGCTGTCAATTTCATCTGTCGGGTATCGCGCCGATAAATATACAGGCACGAAAAATCAACCGATGTAGTTTTCAGTTGAGGGATGAGGGCAAATACGTGGCGTAAACGTAAATCGGCGGCATCCAAATTTGCCAACACATCCCCTTTAGAAGGCTTGTGTGTCATTGGTACTTTCTTTTATTGACCTTCTGTCTCTGGTGGGCGCACGGTGAACATATAACCAATGCCCCGTTCTGTACGAATATAATGCGGGTGATGTGAATCGGCTTCTAATTTACGGCGCAAACGGTGCATATGAACGCGCAACGTATCTTCATAAACCTCTTCAGAGGGCCACACCCGCGCAATCAACATCCGATTTTCCACCACGCGCCCCGCATTGCGGAGTAACACATGAAGCAAAATAGATTCTGTGGGGGTTAAGCTAATGGCTTTATTATCGAGTGTGACACGGTTGTGTGCAAAATCAATCTGGAGGTGTTCATCTATACGAATAATGGGTTCGCTGGCATAATCAAGGCTTGGCATACGCGCCAAAACAACTTGCACCCGCGCTTCTAATTCGCGCACATCAAAGGGTTTAACAATAAAATCTTCTGCATATTTTTTAAGCCCCTGCACCACTGTATCGGTATCGTTGGTGGAAGTCACAAAGATAATCGGCACATCTGCCATAGATTTAATCTTGTTCGCCAACTCAAACCCGTGCATACTGGGTAGGCTTAAATCAATTAGGGTGATATGAGGTAAACCAAAATTGCGAATGTGTTCAATCGCTTCTGGTCCGTCGGTCACGGTGACGACTTCATACGAGTATTTAGATAGAAAGTCTACCACCAATTTATTGATGCTGATATCATCTTCAATAAGGAGAATGCGTGATTTCTTCACTGGACGCTCGCCTTTCAGAATATAACGAAATAGACATTGTTGCATAAGACTATACTCTATCCGTAAGATTGTGTCAAATAATTGAATTGAAACTTATGGCAAATATTGTACAAATTATCAAAAAACGTAAATTGAAACGCTTGCAAAAAAGACAACATCAATTTCGTGACCAAATGGGCTTAATGTTATTGATACTTTTTCTCATCATTGGGGTGTTCTTGCCCCTATCGGTGATGGTTGGCGCAGTAGGCATCAGCTATAGCCAAGCGGTGCAATATCTGCCCACTTCCCCAACCACTGTTTCAGTAGACCCCATTGTGGGCGAGACGCAATTGTATGATGCAACCGAACAAACCTTGCTACTCACCCTCACCGATTCCGCCGAGGAAACAGGGAGATGGATTCTTTTGGGGGATATGTCCGAAACCATTTGGCGGGCAACGCTTTTATGGGAAGACCCCAACTTTTTATCAGATACAGGCTTCAACCCATTCAGCCTACTGGAAAATTGGTGGCGCAATCAATTAGACGGTCCGATGGAAGAAGATACGACCATTGCAGGGCGCTTAGTCCGCAATATTTTGCTCCCACCACAAACCAACCCAATTGAACGGCGTGCCATCGAAATGGCGATGATAGCCGAATTACATCGGCGCTATACCCCAGAACAACTTTTAGAGTGGCATATCAACACCAATTATTATGGCAACGAGGCATATGGCATTGATGCGGCGGCGCGGTTTTATTTGGGCAAATCTGCCCGCGACTTGACGCTGGACGAAGTGGCGTTATTGGTCGCCATCCCAACCGCACCCCAATTTAACCCGATTGATGATGAAACCGCCGCCAGAGGCAGGCAAAGCGACTTATTGCGACGCATGTTGGTAGAAGGCATCATCACATCATCCGAATTTGAAACGGTGGCAGGCTTACAAACACCCATCCGCGCCAGTGTTGGCGAAACACCCCTCATCGCGCCCGAATTTGTGGTATATGCGCGTAAGCAGGCAGAACGTATTTTGACCAGTTTGGGTTTAGACGGGACGCGATTGGTCTCACGCGGGGGGCTAAAAATTGTCACCACACTCGACCTCGATTTGTATTATCAAGCCGAATGCACCCTGCGAACCCACTTGGGGCGCTTGACCAATCCAAATGCGGGCGTGGCAAATACCCTCACCGATACCCCGTGTATTGGTGCGCGTTATCTCCCCGAAGAAATCCCCGCCATCAACCCCAATAACCCACCTGATAGCGGTGTCATATTCATTTTAGACCCCATCACAGGCGAAATTAAGGCGATGGTGGGTGATGCGACCAAAGCACAATACCAACCCAGTGTCACCTTGCACCCACTCATTTATTTGGATGGTTTTTTTAACCCCAATCCAAATTACACCGCCGCCACCATGCTCCTCGACATCCCCCGCCCTTTCCCTGGCGCGGTGGAAGGCTCAATTTATATCCCAACCAACCCCGATGGACGGTTTCGCGGTCCGCTCAGCTTGCGCGATGCGATGGGCGCGGGATTATTGCCCCCCGTCACACAAGTGGCGAATGTACTCAATTTGAATAGTGTGTTGCGACGTACTGTGAACCGTATCGGCATCAATACCCTGCGTACAGGCTTATATGATTTGTCGTTGTTGGAGCGTGGTGGCGCGGTTTCGGTGTTGGATGTGGGATTTGTCTATGGCACATTGGCGGCATTAGGCGATGCCAATGGGTTACGCATCACACCACTCGAACCGGGTCTGCGCGACCACGACCCACTTGCGATTCGGCGGATTGAATCGAGTACGGGCGAAATTTTGTGGGAATATAATGATGTGGAGCGCCAACTGAGCCGCGTGCCTGTGGTTGAGTCACAATTGGCGTATGTGGTCAATCATATTTTGTCGGATAGGACGACCCGTTGGGATATATTGGGGCAAGGCAACATTTTAGAAACCACCCGCCCCACCGCCATTATCAACGGGGTGAGTTCTGACCGCGTAGATAATTGGACAGTCGGCTATACCCCGCAACTGGTGACGGTGGTGCAATTGGCGCGGACAGATAGAACCCCCACCAACCTAGACCCATTTGCAATGGCGGGTGCGGCGATGGTGTGGCGGGCAGTGATGGATTATACCCATGCGCGGGATGCGCTCCCGATTGCCCAATGGACACGCCCCGAAACGATTATCGCGGCGGTTGTATGCGAAATTTCGGGCATGTCGCCGAATGATGCCTGCCGCACTCGTGAAGAAATTTTCTTGGATATGGGGCAATTGCCCGCACGAGATACCTTTTGGCAATTGGTGGAAATCAACACCCAAACGCGCCTCCGCGCCAGCATCAACACACCCTCATCACTCCGCGCACAAGTGGCATATTTTATCCCCCCACCCGAAGCGATGGATTGGTGGCGAGCCAATAACCAACCCCTACCCCCATCAGAGTATGATGCGGTGAATATCACTCAAGCCGATTTGGGGACAACGGTCATTTTGCAACCGCGTGATTTTGATACTGTTGGCGATGTGGTGGATGTGCGTGGCAGTTTGGATGAAGCCAATTTCGATTTTTATCAATTGTCGTATGGTCAAGGTCCCAATCCAACCGAATGGATTAACCTGACAGAGGCGCTTACCACTTTCACGGCAGGCACAAGCCTCGCTCAGTGGGATACGGCGGGGTTAGATGGCACATATGTGTTGCGTCTGCGCGTGGTCAAACGTGATGGCACTATAGAGACCGATTTTTCGCAAGTGACAGTCGATAATATCGCGCCTGCGGTGGTCTTACGGGCTGGTGAACCCAATCAGGTATTCCGTTGGACGGTGGATAGCATCATCCCCGTCACAGCAGAAGTCAGCGATAACATCCGTGTATCGCGGGTAGATTTTTATCTGAACGGGCAATTCATCGCCACAGTGAGCAATTATCCGTATGTATATAATCACCCCATCAACCGACCGGGTATCGAGTCGTTCACGGCGGTGGCTTATGATGCCGTCGAGAACAATTCCACCGCCGAAACGCAAGTCGAAGTCATACGGACGGATGGTTAAATGCCGAATAATTTGGCAAATAACCCTTGCTTTTTGCGATTCATCTTGAACCATTGCAATGCGATGATGGTCTTGGCATCTCCCACATCGGCGTTATCTAACAGTTTAAGCGCGTCATCTACCTTCATGATGACGCGCTCCACAAATTCACCCTCATGTGCCAATCCCCCACCCGCCGATTTTTGGTCTTTGGGGGTCACGCGGGCATAATACAAAATAATGCGTTCACTTGTGCCACCCGGACTCACATAAAAGGTCTTGATGTATTGCAATTCCTGAACCGCATAACCAATTTCTTCCATCATTTCTTCGCGCATATGGGCTTGTGGGTCTTTGCCATCGGGCAGGCTACCTGCGGGGATTTCATGAATCCAGCCCAAATTATGCTTGGTGGTGGGATAACGAAATTGATAGGTGAAAATGAATGTGTTATTGACGGTATCATGCACCAACACCGCCACACTATCCCCACGCACAAAATTGAGGCGGGTAATTTCTGGACTCATTGTGCCATCGGGTAACGTATGTTGAATCTGGGCTTCATCCACTTTGAATATGGCTTTTTTGAAAACCTCTTGTTCATGTATGATGTGAAATTTTTTCATCCACAGTTGCTCCTAAAATATACAATCAACTAAAGTTCATTATGACATATGTCATCATATATGCACTTGAATTATAAAAATACCCCTACACAGAGGGGTATTTTTAGCAACAACGTTAACTTTACGACTTTTGAACATAGCTATTCCACACCGATTGCATCATGTCTTTAACATGCTCGACATCATCTTTGGAATATACGCACAGATAAACATCCCTCAGCCCAGCAAAAGAGTGGTGTTGTATAAATTCAATCATGGCGCTCATCATGGCAGGCACAACATCACCAACCAACAAACCACCATGCCCTGTCCCAAATATGGGGAAAGCAATACTTTTAATCGGATGGTTGGGTATCTCGCGCTTGAATCGAGCTTTTTCACCAAACACAGGTGTATCTTCGTTATCAACATTAATCAGCTCTTGAAAACAGTTGCGAACACAATCGGAAATTTGTTGTTCTTTTTTGACAGGGCGTAATTGGAAAGGATATTCCGTTGTTGTATCAATCTGATTGGTGCTAGAATGGAAAATATAACGCACCCCTTTAGTTTTAACCAATAGACTATCTGGGTGTCCCGCACTGGTCACAATAACCTTGCCAATGGCTACAGGGGGGTTTTTGGAAACATGTTGAACTTTATCATCCAATTCTTCTTGAATGCGGTCATGCAAAAATTCACGGCTCTGACTATAAGCTCCCGCGCTACGCAGGCGAGAAGATAGGGTGTGATTTTCAAAAAAACGCGCCATCTGCATATAATCATTTTCTGAATTGACAATCACATCTAATTCAATATTATCTATATCCAGCAAATCACCAGTTGCAAGGTGAATACTCACCAACTTATTCTCGATATCATACACCTGAAAGGTCTTATGACGCGCCCGTGCTTTGGCACGATTTTGAGCGGGTCTGGCTAAAATCCGTTCAGCCAATTTACGTTGATTGCGTCGTGTTTGGTTGGCGAGTTCATCAATGGCTGTTAATATCTCTTGATTCTTTGCCCGAATCACCGCCTTATCTTGGTCAGTTAAATCAGTAAGATGCTCACGGATATATTGTTCACTGCAATATGTCCCATACTGTTTGCTATCAATCACCAGTTTTTTCTGAACAGAAGCAATATCGCGGTCACTAAACTCTTTATTTCCCAAGCGCACGGGCAAAATGCTCACCTGTATCCCCCGCGCCAAATCCAATTCGCGTTGCACCCATTCAGACCGTACTGTTTTAGGTTCTAATAAGACAATCAATACATCACTATCGCGGACTTCTTTGTAAATATTTTCTTGCCACTCCGTCCCAACACCTATTTTTTTAACATCCAAAAAAACCTCATAACCTGCTTGAGTTAACTCTTCACGCAGATGTTTTGATTCTTGGATGCTCAATGGTTCTTTTTTGTAGCTGATAAACACTTTTTTTGGCATGGTAGCTCCCTAAACCGAAAAATTTGACCATATCAATATGTAAAAGGCTTACATATTTTTAGAGTGTAACATATCCCATATTAATTTCACACTAAAAAAGATAACAAAAAACAAACACCATCAATACGCACATTCAATCCGATACTCATCATCTTTCTGGCTAGAAAATATGTTATAATGGAGTACAAATGGTGAGATGAGGAGGATACCACATGACCAATACCCCCCCCAGCAGAGCCGTCGAAGATTTTTTGAAAGCGGTGTATAGCTTACAACAAAAAACCCCCGACCGTGTTTCGACCAATTCACTGGCAGAGGCGCTGAATATTGCCGCGCCAACCGTCACCGATATGGCACGGCGGATGGAAGACGCGGGTTTGCTGGATTATCGCAAATATCACGGCATGATACTCACCGATGAAGGCATGGCATTAGCATTGCGCGTATTGCGCCGTCATCGGTTATTAGAATTGTATTTGGTACAAGAATTGGGTTATGCGTTGCATGAAGTGCATCATGAAGCCGAAAATTTAGAACATGCCGTGTCTGACCGTTTTATCGAAGCGATTGCCACCAAACTGGGCAACCCTACCCTAGACCCACATGGCGACCCCATCCCTGCGGTTGATGGGACGATTATTCGGCGTAATTTGGTCTCATTGAATGTCTTAGAACTCAATACACGCGCTTGTGTCAGCCGATTCACCGCCGACAATGATGATATGCTTCAACACATCCTCAATCGAAATTTTCGGTTGGGGGTGATTGTACAAGTGACTCACCGCGACCCGTTTGAGGGTCCGCTCACGGTTGTGGTAGATGGAGACGAAAATATCATCGGTCATGCCGTTGCCGACCATATTTTGGTTGAGGTGGGGGAATAGAGACCTTAGTATGCAATATACACCCTCAATAGGCGCTTTTGTAAGGGCGCAAAATGTTGCGCCCTTACAGGTAGACACCGCATGTAACTAACCCATATCATGCCCCTACGCGCCAATTTACCCCTATTATGACACACTCATCGGCAACCGGAATCCGAATGTGCTACCTTGCAAATACACACTGCTGAATACAATTTTTCCACCAAAACGTTCAATAATATTCTTGATGAGATACAAGCCCAAACCTGTCCCCTCAATGTCATCCGTTTCTTTGGTTTTGGCGCGGAAAAATGGCTGGAATAACTTGCCTTGCATCTCTTCGGGAATGCCAAAGCCGGTATCTTTCACTTCAAAAATGGCATGACCATTTTCTTGGCGCGTTAAAACCGATATTTTACCCTTGCTAGGGGTATATTTAATGGCATTGGTGAGCAAATTGGCGGCGGCTTCAACAATCTGAATATCATCCGCTCGCACCATCAGCGCCATATCCGACAACATGAGGTCAATATCCTGTTCTTTTTCGGTGGCTTGGTCGTTATGCTCATAAAAGGCTTCTTGAATCGCCTTATTGAGGTCAAAGACCTTTGCTTTTTCCACACTGCTATTTTCGATGCGCTCCAATGACAAAATATCATTGGTGATTTTTTCAATCCGTCGTGTGGCTTTGTCTATCATATCCAAATAATTATAGGCGCGTTTATCGCCATCTTTGCCCAAAACACGGCGCACCAATTCCACATAACCAATAATCACGCTGGCAGGATTACGCAGGTCATGCGCCGCCACCCGAATCATATCAGTTTTCAGTTGTTCCAATCCGCTCACTTGGGTATAGAGGCGTTGCATTTCCTCATAACGTTCCTGAGCAACCTGATACAACCGCGCATTATCCAACGCCACAGCCACGCGCCCCGTCACCAACTTGAGAAATTCAAATGTATCATCGGTAAAGCGTTCTGGCTTGTTGGTTTCGATATTCAAAATCCCGATAATGCGGTCAGATGAAATGAGGGGCAACAACATTTGGGCAACCGTTTTTGGATGCACCACCACTTTTTCCGGTTCGGCATTCACATCACGAATTAAACGCGGTTTGAGGTCTTCCTGAATTTTCTTGATGAGTGGTGTGATTGAGTGCAAACTACCACTTTTCAGGTCGGAATAGCCACCAATGGCTTGGGCAATCCGAATTTGTTCACCTTCAAACAGACCAATATAGCCCGTATCTGCACCACTCAAGCGTACCGCCAAATCCAGTGCCATCGCCTGAACATAATTCATGCTCAATACTTGAGACAATTCATCATCTACCTGATGCAAAATTTTGAATTGTTGTGCGTGGCGCTCCCGTTCTTTTGCCACACGGTCACGTTCTAGGGCATAATGAATTGCCCGTTGCAGTGTGGTTGGCTTCAGGTCGGCTTTATCAATATAATCGGTTGCGCCCGCTTTGATGGCTTCCATATCCACCCCTTCGCGGACTTGCCCCGTCATCATAATCACAGGGGCTTTTAAGCCTTTAGTCATGGCTTCACGCATGAGTTGGATGCCACTGATTTGCCCTAAATCATAGTCAATCAAATAAATTTGATGTTCACCACGATTAATGGCTTCCAAACCAGTTTCATAAGTTGGTACATACTCGACAATATAGTTCACATCCCCGCGTGATAGCATGTGCGTGATGAGGATTTGATAACTGCGGTCATCATCTATGACCAAAACTTTGATATCTGTCATATACCCTTAATTACCCCACTAAATGAACTTTATCGGCTTGATTTTATAAATCACACGGGTCTCTTTGCCCCGTCTATCGGGCATCGAAGCATAATAATCGGGTTGTCCCCGATACCGATTACTGAGTAAATTAATATGGTCAATTGCGCCATCCTCGCTAATATCAACCACCTCACCACGCACCTCTAAATACCGATACGGATTATTCGGGTCTACCGATAAAATGGTCACTTTAGACCGCGCACGCATATTTTTATCTTTTTGCCGACCCTTTGCGCTGTTCACCCAAATATATTCACCGTCCCAATTAAACCATACCGGGTTGGCTTGGGGCTGGGTATCGGGCATAAGGGTGACAAGTGTCACCACGATGGGACGTTCTAGTAAGTCTTTTTTATCTTCTGGCAACACAAGGCTTCCCATGAACACATTAATCCTTTCGGCACACTTCTCTATTATAGTCTAAATTACACATCCATGCCCGCGGCACGGGCGCGGGAAAGTATGGCTTCGGCAGATTTGACCATCGGCATATCTACCATTCGTCCCTCATAAGCAAACACCCCTTCTCCATGCGCTTGGTGGTCATGATGCGCCTGAATAAGGGCTTTGGCATGAGCGATTTGGTCTGGGGTGGGCGTAAAAACAGCTTGAATCACAGGCACTTGTTTGGGATGAATGGCAAGTTTACCCGTAAATCCCATATACAAGGCTTGTTCCGTTTCTGCGCGTAACATGCTGTCCTCTGTGCCTAAATCCACAAATGGCGTGTCTATGGCTTGCAAGCCCTTCGCTTTGGCAAAGATAACCAGTTTGCTCCGCGCATAAAACACCTCCCAACCATCGGGCGTGCGGATTGCACCAATATCGCCCGCCAAATCTTCCGCCCCAAAAATGAGCGCAGACAAACGCGGGTCGGCATCAGCAAGGTCTTTCATATTCACCACACCCAACGCCGTCTCTAAAATGGCTAAAAGGCGAATACTGCCTTCAATCCAGCCATATTGCCGTTCTGCACGGGTCAGATGTACGGCAACCCGTTGAATTTGTTCGGCATGTTCCACTTTGGGCAATACATACCCATCGGGATGGCTTTCTATCGTCTCTTGAATATCATGAAACCATAGCGATGGGTCATCCACCACTGGATTAATGCGTACAAGGCGCTCGGTATGCCCAAAATTCACTTCTTTTAAGGCGGTGGCAGTCACGGCGCGGGCTTCGGCTTTGCGACTCAATGCCACCCCATCTTCTAAATCCATGATGACCGAATCTACGCCGAGTGATGCCCCTTTTTCAATTTTTTTGCGGTCATCACCGGGCATAAACAATAAAGCGCGTCGTGTTCTGATTGCCATGAGGTTTTTATCCTTATATCACGCGAACTCGATAATCACACCTTCATACGCGCCAAGTGTTAGGTGGTCTAATTCAACTGCCTCACCATCGCGTTGGGGGTGTGTGGCAATAACGATTGTGCCTTTATTATAATCATCAAAATGCAAGTCGCGCTTGCCACCTGCAAAGTTTAACACAATCAAGCGTTTTTGCCCTTCATATTCTCGTAAAAAAGCATAGCAATCTTCTGGCATTCCGTCTATAGGGTAATATGCACCCCAATTGAGCGCCACAGTATTGCGCCGATAATGCAACAACCGATGATAAAACATCAACACCGAATTGGGGTCTTTTTGTTGGTTGACCACATTATTTTGACCATAATCAGGCGCGAGGGGCAACCATGTTTTTACACCATCCCCAGAAAATCCTGAATTTGGTGAATCGTCCCATTGCATCGGTGTACGACATTCATCCCGATTAAACCCGACCTTATTCCGTCCTTGTGGGTCTAAAATTTGGTCATCGGGGATGGTGGTGTTGTGCATCCCAATTTCATCCCCATTATACAAAGTCGGTGTGCCGCGCAATGTGAGGAGCAACATCGCCGCCAGTCGCGCATTAGCTTCACCCACCCGACTGATTAGGCGCGGGGTATCATGATTGCCCAACACATAATTCGGTTGTCCGTATGGAGGAAGCCCTGCCTCATACGCATCCACTTTGGCGCGAATGGCTTGTGCATCCCACATCGTTGGAATCAGCCCAAAATTGAATGGCAGATGAATTTCATCCCCATCGCCATCTTCGGTGGGTGCGCCATAATAAGATGCTAATTTTTGGGGCGATAATCCATAATCTACCTCACCTACAATGACCCGATTAGGATATTCATCGAATAGCGCCCGCAAATCACGCAGAATGCCATGCACTTCGGGTTGTTGTTCGCTATTCACCCGTAAATATTTCCATGCCGTGCTATCGCCCTCTTTCCAATCGGGGTTAATGGGGTTATCTAAAAATTCGGGATGTTTGAGCAAGCGGTCAATCACATCTACCCGAAAACCATCTAAGCCACGCTCTAGCCAAAAGCGAATTTCGCCGAACATGGCTTCTTGTACGGCAGGATTGCGCCAATTCAATTCGGGCTGACCAGGGTCAAAATTGTGCATGTAGTATTGCCCTGTGTGCGCGTCAAATGTCCACGCATTTCCCCCAAAATACGCCAGCCAATTATTGGGCGGTTCACCATTGGGTTTTGGGTCTTTCCAGATATACCAATCACGTTTGGGATTATCTTTGCTGGCGCGTGATTCTTTGAACCATGCGTGTTCAGTAGAGGTGTGATTCGGGACTAAATCCAGCAAAATTTTAATATTGCGTTGATGCGCTTCTTGCAGGAGCAAATCAAAATCGGCGAGTGTGCCATATTCATGATGAATATCGGTATAATTCGCCACATCATACCCAAAATCGGCTTGGGGAGAGGGGAATATGGGCGAAAGCCAAATGGCATCGATTCCAAGCCATGCCAAATAATCCAGCCGTCCAATAATCCCGCGCAAATCACCAACACCGTCATTATTAGAATCTTGAAAACTACGCGGATAAATTTGATAAATCACGCCGCGTTGCCACCATGCACCTTTATCGCTCACAAGCACCTACCTTAAACTTCGCCCGAAAAAAATCAAACTTTTGTATGGGTCTTTTTTACAATTATAACATAGATGAGATATATACAGAGGGGAATAATAAAAATTTTTTGAGACAATTTTTACTTTTTGAGGGCGCGGTGCATCACAACTTCAATTTTTGGACGGTCTTGGGGATGATAGGCATTAATCGGTTGAGGCAGTTGGTCATAATCGGCACGCAAGCTATAGGCGCGTAAACTGGTGAAGGTGCGCTGATAAACAGCATCAAAATCCACCGTGATTTTATCGTCATTCAGCAAAGGAATTTCGATGGTTGGAATCGGTGTATCTACCCCAAAGCCATACACACGTAATTTACCCATTTTTAGGTCGGGGCGCGGGTCAGTTAGGCTGATATTATATGGATATACACCCTCATCACCATCAGGATAGCTGGGGATACGGCGCATAATCGGCGGGGTATGATGCAGATAATCCAATTCGATGAGGATAATCCCCCCGTGTAAGGCTTGGGCGCGTTTATGGTGATATTGCGCCTCGCCACTGCCCCCGCGTTTGTTGGATGGTGATAATAATTCTAGCCATGCCACCACCTGCCCTATCTGGTTGTTGCTGGTGATTTGGCGAATGGCAACCGCGCTGTAATAGGCTTCTTCGGTGTCTATGGGGTCTCTGAATTGCCATGATTTTTCTATCGCAACCAAGAAAGTGAGGGGTAATAAGGCATTTATGGCTTCTGCGATATGGCACACATGCCCACCATGAAATTCGCTCCATCCGTCCTCAATGGTCTGCAAAACACTGTGCAGATGGGCATTTATCCCATGATAGGGGTTGTTGGGGAGATAGGTGGGCATGATAAATATACCTGTTAACATACAAAAAGAGGGGCAAGTAGCCCCTCAAAAAAATTATACCACGATATTCACCTTTGGTTCTTGCCCTTTGCGACCTGCGATGAACACAATTTTCTTCGGTTGTGCGCCGTTTAAGGCACGTTGCACCGATGCCGATTGCATGGCAATCTCTGCGCCGGACCACAGATCCGCATACGTACACGCTGTGGTCGGTCCCGCGCATTCTCAACCGATCCAAACCCTGGGCCGATTATAATGATGCCGAGCGGCCCTTGGCGCCGGCCCTTCGTAAGATCATAGGCGCGCGGTATTAATCTTCCAGCGACTTCTTCATGATCTCTCTATTCGACCGCTTGCGGAGGAAATAGAGCAAGCCGCCGACGCCAATGGCCAACGCGGCAAAGAGCGTGAAGAACATCAGACCGGGGATGGCCTGATCATTCGGCAGCTGCTGACCCGGCTGTTGGGCCAATGCAAGCGACGCCGTCATAGGCAAGGTTGCAAGAATTGTCGCGATGCGCATCGTTTAAACCTCCAATTTGAACTGGGTTTGCAACGCGCGGCCAGCACGACCGTTCCGCAAATAATGC
>JALONZ010000101.1 GCA_025454675.1 Anaerolineae bacterium
ATTGACCCCGCTTGTTGATGAAAACGGCAATTTTGTGCAGGTCAATGTTTGGAATCAGGGTGTAACCGCCTATCTTCAAAGTTGGTCTGGGGCATTGCCATCGGTGACGGATGGGACGAACACAAATTTTGAATATATGACAATTGGTCAAGATATTGCTTCGATTGATGGTCGCTATCGTTTGCCAGATAGTAACACATGGAATGATGTTACAGTGACACTTAGTTTTGATGGTATCTTAGGCGGTACGACTCAACGGGTGATTAATAAAGCGGAAGGTAATAACGCGCTGGCTGTCATTGATATTCCCGCAGGCGCTATTTTCCAAACCTACACCTATATCGTAACGGGAGACGGGCGTGTAAGTGCGGTTGAGGGCAATGAATATATATGGACAGAAGATGGGTTGACATGGCAATTTGTGCCTGCGATTGATGGCAATTATAATGTTGGTTTATTAGTGACGGCATTCGGCGGGATAACCGGATTTATATCCGAAACTGTGACTGTGAACAACAATAATATCCCGGTTGAATTGCGTGCCGATACCCGCCCTGATATTGGTGTCACGATTCCACGTTTGGAACAATGGACACCGCTTGCTTTGAATGATGCGTTTGCGGTGAACCCAGATTTTGGAAATATTGCCGTTTTCCAAACCAGTGACCCCGAAAATAGCAATTTATTTGCGTTGATGTTTAGTTTTCCGACCAGCGTATTAGAAGAAGCCGTTGAAACTGCCGCTATGTATAACGTGTTCACAGTGGTGGGCGAAACCCGCCCGATTGTGGTGGATGGGCGCGATGCGTTGGAATTTGATTATGTGCGCCAAACGGGTGATATATCGCGCTCCGGTCGTGCGTATGTCGTTTTACAAGAATATGCGCCGGGCGAAACATTTGGGGTGGTGCTTGCCAGCGAATCTATTGATGGGGAAGGTGATTTTGAAGCCTTCTATCCCACCTTACGCGACTATGCCAAATTCTTTAGCGCACTCGATTACGAAGCATCTAAAGTACCATTGTGGCGGGTAGAACGTATGACAGGCGAAGAATTGTATTATGTACCAACTGCATGGCAACGAATAGATGACCCATCTTTAGAGGAAAATGTCGCGCCGTCATATGGTATGTGGACGCGCTATGTGCCTGCTGATGCAACTGCAAATGCGCCATTTTTGGCGATGACCCGTTATCGCTTGGTGTCTGGGGTGGAGAGTGGTGTAAATGTTTTGAGCAATATTATTACAGGGCAAGCCCTTGTTGGCGCGGATAGTTTTGAAGTTTTGCAAAACCGCACCTATAATGGGCGCTACCACACATGGGACGCGACCATGTATCGGGCGGTGCGGGATGGATTGCCTTATATTGGGCGGGCATATGCCACAACCGTGTATGGGACGACTTATGCGCTATGGGCAGAAGTGCCAGACGATGATAATACCGATTCGGTGTACACGAATTTCATCGAGACTGTTATAGATACTTACACCATTAATATTGAACCACCTGCCGAACCTGAACCAGAGGCAACACCTGAGAGTTAATCATTTATGGCGGACAATCGGTTTGTAGGGACATGATATGTCATGTCCTTGCATGTCCGCCACATAATCATTTTTCATACATAAGGGGATATAATCATGAATCCATTCAAAATAAATCATGTTGCGATTGTTGTTGAAGATGTTGATGAGGCGCTCAAATTTTGGCGTGATGCGTTGGGTTTGACCTTGCAACATTTGGAACGTAATGAAGAAGAGGCGGTGCAAATCGCATTTTTGCCGACAGGGGAGAGCGAAGTTGAATTGCTTGCGCCCATCACCCCAGATAGCGGTGTTGCCAAATATCTTGCCAAAAAAGGCGCTGGTTTGCATCATTTATGTCTTGAAGTGAGCAATATTCAAGCAGTGATAGACCGTTTGGTGGCTCACCAAGTTGAGATGATTAACGATATGCCCAAAACGCGCCCAAATGGAATTCAATATGCGTTTGTTCATCCCAAAAGCACGGGCGGGGTGTTATTGGAATTATATGAGTTGCCCAAATCATGAGTAAACAATATCAAGAAGCATTGACGAATTATCAAACGGCACTGGCGGAATATGTTGAGAGTGGCGATAAATTGCTTCAGGCTCATACCCTAACCGATATTGGCTTTACTTATTCGCAATTGGATAAAGTAGATGATGCGCTGGCGCATTATGACCAAGCAATTGCGTTATATCGGGAACTGAATGAGCGCGAAGGCGAGGCGTTGGTGCTGAATAATATCGGCAAAGCACACGCTAATCATGGCAATCGTGACCAAGCACTCGATTATTATGACCAAGCCTTACAGATTCGCAAAATAATTCAAGATAGACGTGGTGAAGCCAATACATTGAATAACATCGGTGGGTTGTATGCGCTAAAAGGGGGAGATAAGCGCAAGGCATTGGCATATTTTGAGGAAGCATTGCCCATTTTGGTGGAATTAGATGATAAGGCGGGGCAAGCGATTACCCTTGCCAATATTGCGGCATCGTATAAGGCGATAGGTGAGGCACGGAAATCTGCGACCATCACCAAACGCTTACGCGATTTGGAAAAACAGATTCGTGATGAGCAAAAACGCGCCAAAAAAGCCGAAAAAGCGCGAGAGGCAGATGCGGATTAAATTTTTGCAATTGCCCAATCGGCATGTGTACGAATGAGGTCATCACCGTGCTGATGGGCATAATGTAGGGCGGGGAGGATGCTTTTATCTCCCCAATTGCCCGCGGCGATGCAGGCATTACGGATGAGACGAGTATATCCGATGCGCTCGATGGGTGTTTTTGCAAAGTGATGCTGAAAGCGTACTTCATTCAACATCAACACATCTTCTAAAAGTGGAGCGATTCGGTTGGCATCGGCTGGGCGAAAATAGGGTTGCTCGGTTGGAATAACAAACCGATTCCAAGGGCAAACATCCTGACACACATCACATCCATAAATCCAATTGCCCATTTTGGGGCGTAATTGCGGGTCAATATCACCTTTATGCTCAATAGTCAAATAGCTGATACATTTTCGTGCATCCAACACATACGGTTCTGGAAACGCATCGGTTGGGCAAGCGGTTAAACATCGCGTACAAGTGCCACACATGGTTGCGCGATGGGGAAGGCTATATGCCTCAAATTCATAATCGGTCAAAATTTCGCCGATGAAAAAATAACTCCCGCGTTGGGGATGGATGAGCATTGTGTTTTTGCCGATGAATCCCAAACCTGCTTGTTGGGCATGGGCGCGTTCTAAGATAGCACCTGTATCCACATAAACGCGATATTTCATGCTGTGTTGCTCATTAAACCATGTGGCAAGGGCTTCTAGGCGCGGGGTTAGCCAATCATGATAATCATACCCCCACGCATAACTGGCAATGCGTCCGCGTGAGGGGTCGGTGAGCAAGGTTTCTGGGACAAATACACGATAATCTACACCGACTAAAATCATGGATTTGACCCCGTTGAGAATATAATTGAGGTTTTGCCTGCGAATTTGCCTATCGGGGCGTGCCATATAACCCATTTTACCGTGCATTTCGGCTTCTACCCAACGGAAATAGGCTTGTAGTGTATGGGCAGGTTCGGCAGGGATGATTCCAACGATGTTAAATCCTAACTCAAGCGCCTTTTTTTGAATGGCATCGGCTGACACTATATTCATATTGTCCCCCGTTTGTTATAATATTCACATACTTATTATATCACAAAAGGTGAATAAATGACCAAAAATAAACCAAATAGTAATATGATAATATTGGCTGTCATAATACCCCTCTTTTTGGCGATTGCAGGTGTTGTTATTTTGGCTGTTTTTAGTAACAATGTCCAAAATCAGACAGCAACAACGGATGATAGCGTAGCGCCACTCGCTGATAGTGAAGGTATTGCGGAATATAATCCACCCAGAGATGTGCAAGATTTTACGATGCCTGCCAGCACGGGTGAAGAAGTGAGCCTGAGTGATTTTCGGGGCAAATATGTCATGATTGCGTTTGGATATACCCGTTGTCCAGATGTTTGCCCCATCAATATGGCAGATTTTAAGCAAGTGAAGCGGTTTTTGGGGCAAAATGCCGATGAAGTGGTCTTTTTATTCGTCAGTGTAGATGGTGAACGCGACACTCCAGAATTACTACAGAGTTTTATGGCGCGATATGACCCCGAATTTATTGGTTTGAGTGGGACAGATGCGTTATTGGCAGATGCCAGAAGTGATTTTGGGCTGTATTATGCACGCATCGAAAATCCATCTGCACCACAAGATTATTTAGTAGACCATACTGCATCCCGCTTTTTGATTGATAAAGATGGCAAATTAACCCGTTTTTACTCATTTACGACAACCCCCCGCGCGATGGCACGCGATATAATTGGCTTATTGAGTCAGTGAGTTTAGTGATTCTAGCGTGAAAAATTGTGATGCTGGATATTTTTAAGCACATCCAGCATCACTTTTAGCGTCTTGGCACGCGGGGTAGGACACTACAAACCACCTCATAATTAATTGTGTCTAAATGCGAAGCAATTTCTTCGGCGGTGATTTGGTCATCGCCTTGCTTGCCCAATAGGACGACTTCATCACCGACTGATACATCAGGGATATGCGCGATGCTGATGACACTTTTTTCCATGCTCACCCGTCCAATGACCTTTGCGCGTTGCCCATGCACCAACACCTCGCGCCATGTGTTGGGCGCACGGCGGAATCCATCGGCATAACCAACGGGAATAATGGCGATTTTTTCGTGTGTTTGGGTGATATAGGTGTTGCCATAACCAATTGGATGATTCGGTGGGAGTGTTTTCACTTGGGCGATGATGGTTTTCCACGACATGACAGGATTGAAATCGGATGACAATTTGACGATGGGTGAGGGGTGAATGCCATACATCGCCGCGCCTGTGCGTGCCATTGTAAAATGCCCATCGGGGTGGGCTAATGTGCCTGCGCTATTGCCCGCATGAACATATTTGAATTTATAACCCAGTTCTTGAATATCACGCAATAGGGTTTTGAAAATAGCTAATTGGTTGGCAGTGTGGTTAGATTTTTCATCTGCCACCGAAAAATGCGTATAAACCCCTTCAACCTCAATATTTTTGAGATTGAGTAGGTGACGGAATAGGGTCAGTGCATCTTCTGGCAACACACCTAATCTGCCGATACCGGTATCAATTTTGACATGCACGCGGATTTTACCATTATTTTCGCGGGCAATGCGGTCATAGGTGCGGGCAACACTCAATTCAAATAAGGCGAGGGTGATATGATGCAAAATGGCTTCATGTACCAGATGAAACGGGGTGTAATTGAGCGCGATAATGGGCGCGGTAATGCCTGCATCGCGCAGAATCAAGGCTTCTTCTAGCGAGGATACGCCCAAATAACCCGCACCATTGGCGAGTGCTGTCTCGGATACGCTGATTGCACCGTGACCATAGGCATCGGATTTGACTACCGCCATGAGGGTTGTCTCTGGGGATAAATTCTTTTTGATGGCGCGGATATTGCCTGCAAGCGCATCATGATTAATTTCTACCCAACTCAGGCGGGTTGGGTTATGGAATGCAAAGGTGGGTAAAATCCGATTTTGGCGTACCAATTTGCGATGGTCATCGGGATTTTCCAGCAAAGCGGATGTGACCAATTCCATGCGTGAGCGCGTATCGCCTTTGATGAGGATAATATCATTCGGGTTAGGTTTATAATTATTGACGATATTCACCACATCATTGGTGGCATGGGTGACGGCGACTTGATGGGCATCCATATTATTGTCGAGCGCGGCGCGTGCCGATAGACCTGCATTTTGTCCGCGAGAGATAACCACATCTGCCACTTCTGAGGCACGTTGACCGACAAGCCGATGTCCTGTGCGCGTATTTGTGCCAAGCCTGCCCATATCGCCAAAGACGAAAAAGTGGCGTTTTGCGGGTGTTTTGATGGCTGATAACCAATCGAGCGCACTGAGTGCCGAGAATGGGTTGGCGTTATAGGTATCATCAATCAACAATGCACCATTTTTGCCTTGTAATGGGTTCATCCGACCGGGGATAATTTTCCCAATAGCGGGGTAGATTGATTGATAAACCGCGCATCACCATAACGCAACTCAAAACGGGTTTCATTGAGGGCATATTGGACATTATAAGCGGTCAAATCTGCACCAAAACCGGATACACCGATGGTTTTGATGGTCGCACGCGATTGATTGCCCATACCACGCACACGGTCATCATCATAATTCAAAATAGCTAACCCAGTCGGGGAGAGATAATTCACCAACAGGCGCATTTCATCGGTGAGATGGTCAATACTTTCAAATTCGGTAGATGCAAATGTACCGATATGGGTTACGACACTGACTTCGGGCTGGACGGCTTGAATCATCGCCGCTAATTCACCAACTTTTTCTGCGCCCAATTTGAGGACGGCGAATTTATGGTCGGCGGTGAGGTTGGCTAATGCCAGTGGGATGTTGATGCGTTTGCCTGATAAATGCGGGTTATGTAACACCTCATGACGCAAGCCCAACACATGACTAATTGCCTCGATGGTGGTAGATTTGCCTGCCACACCGGTTACGCCGATGACTTTTGTGCCAAATTTGCCCAAAATATCATGTGACCACGCGAGCAAGGCTTGTTCCACATCTTTGACGAGCAACACCGTCACACCAGCCGTATCGCATTCGGGCGGACGGGCGCAGATGACCCCCGAAACCCCATTTTGGATGGCTTGAGGGATATACTCTTGTGAATTGCCGAGCGCGACAAATAATTGATTTACCGTTGCCGTTTCGTGGTCGGTGGCAAAAGATTCAAATAATTGGGCGGTTGGCTCTCCAAAGAGTTGACCGTTTGACGCATTGAGAAGTTCGTATAAGTTAATCATGGGGCAAATTATAACATTAAATAGCTAAAATGCGAACAAGGGACTGTGCTGTCCCTTGTTCAAGAAATAAATTTATTCAAAAAAGATTTAAGTAGCCTAACATGGAGGAGATGGAATGGGTTATCGAATCATGGATAGAAGCCGCGTGTTTGGAGCGCGGTGGCAACGCGCTTGATGGCGGCGACTTGGGCGGCTGTTCGCATATTGATGTCATATTCCTCTGCTGTGCGGGCAGTGAAATCATAGGCTTTAATCATCAAACGATGCAATTGGCGCGAAATTTCTTCTTGGTCCCAGAAGAAGGCTTGAAGGTCTTGTACCCATTCAAAATAGGACACGGTCACACCGCCCGCGTTAGCGAGGATATCGGGGATGACCACAATGCCTTTATCATGGAAAATATCATCGGCGGCAGGTGTGGTTGGACCGTTTGCGCCTTCGACAATAAATTTGGCTTTGACTTTATCGGCATTCAAGCGGGTGAGTTGGCTTTCCATCGCGGCGGGGATGAGGACATCGCAGGGGAGGATGAGCAGTTCTTCATTGGTGATATTTTCGGCGCGGGCATAATCTTTTAACGACCCAGTTTCGGCGTAATAGGCGCGAACCGCTTGAATATCCAACCCATTGGGGTTATAGATGCCACCATTAACATCACTGACTGCGACCACTTTATAGCCCAATTCAAAGGCATGATTGGCGGCGAATGTACCGACATTGCCAAAGCCTTGCACCACCACACTGATGTTAGATGGGTCGGTGGTGACACCATGACGTTTGAGGGCTTCGACCATGCAAATGACTACACCGTGACCTGTTGCCGAGTTACGACCTTCGCTACCACCAATTTCGAGTGGCTTGCCTGTGACAACGGCGGGGACAGAATAACCAACAGTCATGCTGTAGGTATCCATAATCCAAGCCATCATTTGGGGTGTTGTACCCATATCGGGAGCAGGAATATCTGATTGTGGGCTGATGAGTGGGATTAATTCAGACGCATAACGGCGGGTAAGGCGTTCTAACTCGCCAATGCTCAGGGTTTTGGGGTCAACAATCACACCACCTTTTGCACCACCATAGGGCAATCCCATGAGGGCGCATTTCCATGTCATCCACATGGCGAGGGCGCGAACTTCGTCCAAATCCACATGCAAGCTATAACGGATACCGCCTTTGGACGGACCCAGAACGGTGCTGTGGTGGACGCGGTAGCCGGTGAACATCTCGGTTGTGCCGTCATCACGGCGGACGGGGAAGTTCACCGTAAATTCACGACGTGGATAACGCATATATTCCGCCACCGATGGGGGGAGGTCTAAATGCCCAACAGCGCGGTCAAATTGTAATAAAGCGGTTTCATAAGGACTGGAAACATTTTGGTCTTTTAAGGTTGATTTATTCATAGTCATACTGAGGGCTGTCGCCATGGTAGGGTGAACTCCTATAAGAAATAAAAAACTTGCTTTTATTTTGTATCCTCATTATCCACTAATTTATAAATTTACACAAGTAGGAATTGTATACTATGCACAAGAATAATTATAAATTGCTTGTCTAGTTTGTACAATAATTCACGAAAACCCTTTTATATGAATATTTCGTTATAGGGGCTACACGAATTGAATACAATTTAGGTAAAATAGATAAAAGAGACGTGACAAATGTCATAAAAACACATTATTTTTGGGATGGGATTAATGAAGTTAACGCAGATATACGGCTTAAACGCGGGTTATGTATCCGATTTGTATGAAAAATACCTGATATCGCCCGATTCAGTAGATGAACGCACACGCGCATTTTTTGATAGTTGGGTGCCTGTTAACGAAGAAACAGTAGAAATGCCCGCCGCGATGGTGGCTGATGTTCGCAAAGTGACGGCAATTGCCAATTATGCACAAGCGATTCGTCAATTTGGGCATGTGGCGGCGCAATTAGACCCACTTGGGACACCCCCGATTGGCGACCCTGAACTTTCGGCGGAATATCATGGACTGACGGAACAAGATTTATATGAATTGCCTGCGGGATTGATTGATAGCCCGTTATCGGTCGGGGCGAATAATGCCTATGAGGTGATAGAATCGCTGAAAGCGGTGTATGCGACCAGCATCGGCTATGATAATGACCACATTCGGATTCCAGAGGAACGCCAATGGTTAAAAGAGGCGATTGAATCACGGCGGTATCGGTTTGATGCGACCCCACAAGAGGCGATTGCGATTTTAGACCGTTTGGCACAAGTTGAGGCGTTTGAAGAATTTTTGCAAAAGAGTTTTCCGACCAAATATCGCTTCTCGGTAGAAGGGTTGGATATGATGATTGCGCTGTTGGATGAATTGGTGCGCCTTGCAGACAATACGCGCCAAGGTAAGCGTACCGTGACGATTGCGATGGCGCATCGTGGGCGCTTGAATACGCTATCGCATATCATGGGGAAGCCTTATGAAGAAATTTTGCAAGATTTTGTAGACCCAGAAGATGAAAATGTATTAGGTTGGCAATTGGGCGATGTGAAATATCATCAGGGACGCGAGTATGATGTTCACGGGGATAAGCAATTTATTTTGCAGATGCCACCAAACCCTAGCCACCTTGAAGCGATTAACCCAGTTGCGGTTGGTATGGCGCGGGCGGCGGGTACAGAGAGTAAAAAGCGAGGCGCACCTACGTTTGATGAGCGGTCAACGGTGCAAATTTTAATTCATGGCGATTCGGCATTCCCCGGACAAGGGATTGTGGCAGAGACCTTCAATTTGTCGCGGTTGCCCGGTTATTGGGTGGGTGGGACGATTCATATCATCGCCAATAATCAACTGGGATTCACCACCTTGCCCAATGATGCCCGCAGTACCCTTTATGCCAGTGATATGGCGAAGGGTTTCAAAGTGCCAGTGGTGCATGTGAACGCGGATGACCCGCTCGCTGTGATTGAAGTGGCGCGGTTGGCGTTTGCGTATCAAGAAAAATTTGAAAAAGACTTTTTGATTGACCTGATTGGGTATCGCCGTTATGGTCATAATGAATTAGATGAACCCGGATTCACCCAACCGCAGATGTACAAAGTGGTGCGGAATCATCCACGCATTCGTAAAATTTGGTCGGATAGATTGGTGCGGAGCGGTATTGCATCGGTTTCACAATCGGATGAATTGTATAACAAGCATATTGCTGTGTTACAAGATGCGTATGATACCGTGAAGGTGGAATTGCGTTTGCAACCCCCCCTCGAAGAACCGCCACGCGGGATTGCCAAACGGGTGAAAACACAAGTGCCGATGGAACGCCTGACGGGATTGAATACATCGCTGGAAAATTTGGTGACGGGCTTCAGTTTTTATTCCAAACGGCTGGAAAATACACTATTAACACGGCGCAAGGCATTTGATGCTGTGGATGAACCGCTCATTGATTGGGCAACTGCCGAAGAATTGGCATTTGCCAGCATTTTGGAAGATGGAACGGCGATTCGGTTAACTGGGCAGGATAGTGAACGCGGGACATTTAGCCATCGCCATGCAGTGTTGTATGATTCGGTCAAATATCAAGAACCGCAAATTCATCATCATAAACTGGAGAAAGACGACCCGAATCGGTTTGTACCGCTCCAAGAATTGCCACAGGCAAAAGCCTCGTTTACAGTTTATAACAGCCCGCTATCTGAAATGGCGGTATTGGGTTTTGAATTTGGATATAATGTGGTATCGCCAGAGACGCTGGTTTTATGGGAAGCGCAATATGGCGACTTTTTGAATGGCGCACAAAATATTGTGGATGAATTCATTGTTTCTGCGCGTGAAAAATGGAAGCAAACGCCATCATTGGTGTTATTGCTCCCGCATGGGCATGAAGGTGGCGGTCCAGACCATTCGACAGGCAGACCAGAACGCTTTTTGCAAATGGCGGCAAAGACGAATATGCGGATTGCCTATCCAACCACTGCCGCACAATATTTTCATTTGCTCCGCCGACAAGCATTATTATTAAAAACCGACCCGTTGCCATTGATTGTGATGAGTCCCAAAAGTTTGTTACGGTTGCCTGCGGTCTATTCGAGTGTGCGTGATTTGGCAGAGGGCAAATGGCAAGCGGTGATTGATGACCCGATTGCTCATCCAGATGAAGTGACACGACTGATATTTTGTAGTGGCAAATTTTATTATGATTTGGTGCAAAGCCAATATCGCGCCCAACATCCGGAAGTGGCGGTTGTGCGTGTGGAGCAATTGTATCCATTCCCTGCGGATGAAATTATGGGCATGGTGAAAAAATATGCTAAAACCACCCAAATTGTTTGGGCGCAAGAAGAACCCAAAAATATGGGCGCGTGGGAATTTATGAATTATCGCATCAAGAAATTGGTCGGGCGCGATTTGCCTGTGAATTATGTGGGCAGACGGCGCAGTTCAACCCCCGCCGAAGGGTCTAAGAGTTTGCATTATGCAAATCAAGCCATGATTACACAATATGCGTTTGACTGGAATTTTGAATCTTGATTTTGTGTGGCTGACATACGCACTTAGGTGCTAGTCAGCCATTACGACACGCTGTAGTGGCGGACTAGAGGCTTTAGACTCGTATGTCCGCCATAAATATTATCTATAAAGAGGGAGTTACTTGTATGTCGTTTAATTTAGTCGTGCCAGATTTAGCTGAATCGGTGGTGGAAGCCACTGTATCCAGTTGGACGAAAAAGGTGGGGGATAGTGTGAAGGCGGGGGAGGTCGTGGTTGTTTTGGAGACGGATAAGGTCTCATTAGAAGTGACTGCTGATGGCGATGGTGTACTGGAAAGCATCCTCGCGCCAGAAGGGGCAGATGTGGCAGTGGGGGCAATTTTGGGTGTGGTGAGTGGGTCTGCCAGCATCACCACCGCGCAAACGGTTGCCCCTGTGAGTGTATCCGCGCCCGTCACATCCGAAGCGCAAAAAGCGACCCCTGTCGCCAAACGTGTGGCGACTGAACATAGCGTGGATATTAGCCAAGTGCCGAGCAGTGGTGCAAAAGTGACCAAAAGCGATGTTCAGAATTTTATCAGCAATCAAACTGCGCCAGCACCAACCCCGACACCCAAACCCGTGCAATCCACCCCAGCACCCAAACCACAACCTGCGCCATTGCCATCCGTTTTGACGATGAGCGGGGCAGGGCGCAAAGAGGAACGGGTGAAGATGAGCCGCCGCCGCCAAACCATTGCAAAACGCCTGATTGAGGCACAAAGCACCGCCGCCATGTTGACCACCTTCAACGAAATTGATATGAGCGCGGTGAATGCTGTGCGTTCACGCCGTAAAGATGCGTTCAAAGAAAAACACGGGGTTGGACTTGGATTTAATGCCTTTTTTGTGAAGGCGGTCATTGGCGCATTGAAGGCATTTCCGCAATTGAACGCCGAAATTCAAGAAAATGAGATTGTCTATAAGCATTATTTTGATATTGGCATTGCGATTGGCGTGACAGATGGGTTGGTTGTGCCTGTTCTGCGTGATGCCGACCGCATGAGTTTTGCCCAAATCGAAAATCAGGTGAAAGATTATGCCAAACAAGCCCAAGATGGTTCACTTGGCATTGATGCGCTGATGGGTGGCACATTCACCATCACCAACGGCGGGATTTTTGGGTCGTTGATGAGTACGCCGATTTTGAACCCACCGCAAGTTGGCATTTTGGGCTTGCACGCCATCAAAGACCGCCCTGTGGTGGTAAATGGCGAAATTGTGGTGCGTCCGATGATGTATGTGGCACTG
>JALONZ010000102.1 GCA_025454675.1 Anaerolineae bacterium
GAGAAAATCCGCCTATTATCCACGCCAATTTTGGCAGAAGTGACGGTTGGCAACCAAACCGACTTTTTGAATGTGTGGAAATCGGGGTTGGATTTATCGTATTTCAATTGGCAACCGTTTAGCCTGCCCATTGTGACCGATGGGGTGGTATCTCATAACGAATTACTCATCAAAACAGCCGATTTAGCCACCCTTGCGGGACGTTTCCGCATCCCGAACACTGAAAATTGGGTGGATGTGGCGGTGATATTCAACCCGTTGGGCTATGTTCAGCAAGTGATTGGGCGTGCCGATGTGTTGGGTGTGGTCGCGCCGACCACGATTCCACGCGGGGCAGAATTTCAATCGTACCGTTATGTGGTCATGTCCGATGGCGAAGTGAAAGCCGAAACAGGCAATACTTATACATGGGGCGAAGATGGATTGACTTTTGTGGATGTGGCTGTGCCTGCGGGTCAATATGAAATGGGCTTTTTGGTCAAAACATTTAGTGGCATCAACGGTTTTGCATCCACCCAGTTAACCGTCAGTCCGTCAGATGCCAATCGGGATAATTTTGTGGGGTATACCGACCTTGAACTGGGAATTAATTATCAATACCCCGCCACATGGCAACCTGTGGATGACCGCCAAGATATTTTGTATACGCTTGCTCCTGATGAAGATACCGAAATTGAAGTGTATGCCATTCCGATGGATAGCGATGTTTATGCCATTGTAGATGTATTCACCCAAGCCTATGATGCACGACTATTTGCCCCTGCCCAGCAGTTGAGCTTATTCGACACGCCCGCATTGCAATTTGATGTGGTTTGGAATGAACGCGCGGGTTGGCGTGGGCGTGCTGTCGCGTTATATCACGATACCCCGCAAGGTAAAATGGCATTGGTATTCATCGTCAATGGCACAGATAGCAATATCATTACCGCCACTTTCAACGATTTGCGCGATAGCATCCGTTTATTCGATAGCCCGCCAAATCTCACCACATGGCATTATGAACGCTTCTCCAATGGCTTGGCGTATCCGATTCCGAATAATTGGGAAACTAGCGAGGATGGTGATTGGCGTGTGTATACCGACCCCACATCTGCCAATACATTTATAGCGGTGGCGCGGATGAAAGCCGTTAGCCAACAAATCTTGTTGAACGAATTGATTGCCATGTATGCCTCATCTGCAACTGACCTGCAAACACGCCAATATTTTTCGGAATATCGCACATGGGATGTAGCAGGCTTTACGCAAACGGTGAATGGTGAACTTATGGCGGGGCGCATTTATGTGGCGCAAATTGATAACCGTGTGTATGCCATTCGCATTCAAACTCCTATGAATGACACCGCCGCTAGTTTGTATCGCACCATTTTTGAACCCCTAGTAGATGGTTTTGCGCCCCGTTTGACCGTGATTTTATCATCAGGCGGGTTACTCTCCACATATAGCAAAGCCACGCTCACGCAAGCCCAAGCAACTTGTGCCGATATGCCGTTTAATACGCTGTGTGTGGGTGAAGGCACAGTCACAACCACATATGCCGACCCCAAAGTATCATCCAAACGCATTGACCGCGCCCAAGATGCTTATCAATCGTTTGATGGCTTACAAAGTGTGGATGTGGGCATTTTGGCGGATAACACCATTGACCCGTTGAGCGTGGCGCTATTCAATATTCAAGCCAATTTGCCCAATAATGCGACCAATGGCTTGATGATGGCAGTATTTGGGGGTGTGACGATTGAAAATCGGGGCGGGATGAATAATTTTGATGTGTTCATGAATGGCGCACCCAACGACCCGAATTTGGTGGGGGGGACATTGTTTATCACCCCGCGCGATAGGTCTGTTATCCTCACCATTAACGATGTGGAATTTGAACTTGCGCCCAATTCCGTTTTCTTCTGGCGCGAGGCGAGTAACGACATCGAAAATGCCACCATCGAAAATGACCGTGTTGGTGTGGTTGGTCTGGTGGCGAAACGCCGTCCGGGAAGTTGGTCGGCACAAGTGTTAAAAGGTGTTATCCGCGCCCGTGTGCAAGGCTCATTTGGTCAACAAGTGGCAACCACTGTGGCAGGCACATCTATCAATTTTGATGGTGATTTAGAAATTGGGCGTACCGAGACGGACAATCAGACTTTTTATGATAATCTCATTTCGTTTAAGCCAGAGATTATCATTGAGCCACCCATCAGCGATGATTTACTTGATGACATCATTAATAATCAGGATATTTTGAATGATGTTGATTTGAATAATGATGATTTGAATATTCAAGATTTGCTGGATGACGGTGTAATTAATGATTCTGTCGTCCTGACCGATGACCTACTCATCACAGATAATACGCCTGTCGCCACTGAAACACCTATCAGCACCGAAACGCCACCCATTCCACCCTTACCACCGACCTATTCGCTCACTGCGCCAGATGTGAGTTGTACTCAAGGCGATATTGTAACGGCTTTTGCCACCTATACCGCCAGTGACGGCGCGACATTGGCGAATGCAACTGTGACCAGCATGATTTCTGCCACTGTGACAACCGTGTCAGCGACTCAAGTCGAAATTGAGTTTACTTGTCCCTTCCCAGATGGTTATACCATTACGATTAATGCGGTGGATAGTTTGGGGCGGGCGGTGACAACCACATTCAATGTGAATGCGTTTTCTAATCCAACCCCGCCAGAATTGAGTGGGGCGACGACTTATAATTGTGTGGATGGCGATAATATCGTTGCCACATTTGATTACATTGCTATAGATGGGTCTAACTTAAATTCGGTGTTTGCAGGCACAGGTAGCTCCGCAATTAGTGTTGTTTATGCCACTGTGATTAGTCCCACCCAATTAGAAGTCTCGGTGGATTGTTTGGCGGTTGGGTCTGGTAATGTGGATATGATTGTCTATACCGATAGTCCGGGTTATCCTGAATTGGGTGAGACCATCACTTTCAATGTCTCATCCAGCATCACTTTCACCGCTGACCCGTTGGTGTGTAATGTAGGCGATAACACCACCATCACCGCGTCATTGGTTGGGTCGGATATTAGTTCGCTCAGTTCATTGAGTTTTGGAAATCCATTGCTGGTTACTTTTACATTGGGTACAGAGACGATTAGCGGCGGAAATATCAGCATCCCTGTAACATGCGTTGCGACGGGTTCAACCACGTATGATATCTTCGTGATTGACCTGGAGACGGATGTGTTCAATGATAGCGCAAATGTCACAGTCAACCCCGCGCCTGCCACGCCATATATGACGGTATCTACACCGTCAATTACGTGTGTTGTGAGTGAAGTGGTGCAGGTTGTGTTCACCTATTTTGCAAATGGCAGTGGCGAAGCATGGAACGCCGTAAATTCGCTCACTTCCACTAACCCAAGTTCGGCATCCGCCTTTGTTTTCTCTCAGTTTGGAGATACTTTTACGCTCAATGTTAATTGTTCAGCACTTGGCACTGGGACTATCAATTTTAGTGTCCAGACAACACCCTCTTTCATCACCGTTGGCAATTCATTCACTTTCGATGTGAATGGTGTGCCATCAGCTCCCTATTTTAGTGGTGGGACGAGTCATAATTGCACCGTTGGCGACCAACTCACCATTCAATTTGAATATATCGAAAATGAACCAGCTTCACCAACACTTGCGACTGCCAATGCCAATGCAAGTGGGGGGGTGTCGGTACAATTAGTCACCCTGATTAATGCCAATCGGTGGGTATCGGTTGTGGTGAATTGCGATACAGTTGGTTCTGGCACAGTAGACGTGTTTGCCACCACCACATCAGGCTTGTATCCGAATGTGGATGTGACAGGTATCAGCTTCACCGTAGCCGCGGTTGCAGGTACGCCGTATATTGTGTCGCCAGCAGATATTAATTGTACTGTTGGTCAACAAGCCTTTGTCAGTTATATGTATAGTGCCAATGGAGGTGAAGGTCTGCAAATGTTTAATACACCTGTGATTGTTAATACAGCAAATGCGACGATTGCCAATGTCAATCCATCGGGTAATTATTTGGATGTGACAATTAACTGCCTAACGACTGGGACTACAGCCATATTATTGGATGCGTATTCATCACCGAGTTTTAACCTCATCACTGCGCCATCTGTGCAGATAACGGTAAATCCGTAATGCGATACTCTAAGCGGGTGGGGCAGGTTGCTTCATCCGCTTTGTAACCAACATCAAACCGATTTCGTAGCAAATATTGACACATTGAACAGCCCATTTCGTTATATCATAAAGTTATTCATGTGGTTCTTATAAAAAAGGTTCTTTTATGTCAAAATACGAAGCATTACACACACCCAATATAGACGGATTTTTTGATGAGACATCTCGTATTTTGCGCGTGACCTATCGCGGGGTGATGACCGCCCAAGTGACCCGCGATGTGTATGCGTGGATTGGGCGCTTGATTGTGGCGGCGGACGGGAATGTTAATCTTGCATTGGGGTCTATTTATGATTTCACCGATGTGACCCAATTCGATAGCCTAACGCTTTCCACCACCCAACGCAGTAGCCAAGCCGTGAACCGAGATGCCGAATTGCGCTATCATCCTGTCGCGTTGGTCGTCAAAACACCGTTCCAGCGCGAATATGTGCGCCTGACGATGAAGGTTAGCCCACAAGAAGACCGCAAAAAAATTGTGGATAATTTGGATGATGCACAGGCGTTTATCGTCCAATTTTGCGAAAAGTACCGTGAATTTATCGCTATATAACATCGGGGGAATCATTCCCCCAAAAATTCCCCCTATTTCCTTAACATAGGTTTGCTAAAATAATTCGTCTCATTTGGATAGTTAAGGAAAAAAACATCTGTGAAAGTCACACGTCAAGATTTACGTAACATCGCTATTATCGCGCACGTTGACCATGGCAAAACAACATTGGTTGACGGGATGCTCAAGCAAAGCAAGGTTTTCCGTGAAAATGAGGTCACGGAAGAACGCATTTTGGATTCTAACGCACTAGAACGGGAACGCGGTATCACCATCTTAGCCAAAAATACCGCCATCACCTATAACAATACAAAAATCAACATTGTAGATACCCCAGGTCACGCCGATTTTGGTGGCGAAGTGGAACGGGTGCTGAATATGGTTGATGCGGCGCTTTTGCTGATTGACGCGGTAGAGGGACCCATGCCCCAAACGCGCTTCGTCTTGCGGAAAGCACTTGGTTTGGGCTTAAAAGTGATTGTCGTCATCAATAAAGTAGACCGCCCACATTCACGCATTGAAGATGCGCTAAACGACACCTTCGACCTGTTCATTGAATTGGGTGCCAGTGACGAACAAACCGATTTTCCGGTGGTGTATGCCATTGGTATTGATGGGCGTGCTGGATATTCTGCCGAAACATTGGCGGATGACCTCACACCATTATTTGATACCATCATCAAAGAAGTCCCTGCGCCAGAAGTTGAGCTTGATGTCCCTGCGACATTGCTCGTCACCACGCTGGATTATGATAATTATAAGGGGCAAATTGGGGTTGGGCGGGTGCATAGTGGCAAATTCCGTAAAGGTATGCCTGTGGCACGCATCACACCCGATGGCGCAAAATCCAACGGGCGCATCGAATATTTATACACCTACATGAACCTGACTAAAAGTGAAATTGATGAAGCCTCTGCGGGTGATATTATCGCCTTCTCTGGCATCGATACAGTGGGTATTTCGGATACCATCGCCGACCCATCTGTGACAGAACCCCTGCCCGCCATCCGCGTGGAAGCGCCCACCGTCCGCATGACCTTTGGTGTGAATACATCCCCATTTGCGGGACGTGAAGGCAAAACAGGTTGGGGGACATCGCGCCGCCTGCGTGAACGCTTATATGGTGAAACCCGCACCAATGTGGCGCTCCGTGTTGAAGATGGGGCATCATCGGAAAAATTTGTCGTGAGTGGACGCGGGGAATTGCATTTGGGCATCCTCATCGAGACCATGCGCCGTGAAGGATACGAATTTGAGGTCAGTAAACCCGAAGTCATCTTTATGGATGACCCCGAAACAGGCGAAACACTTGAACCTATCGAAGAAGTCCATATCGAAGTGGCAGATGGTAGCGCGGGCATCGTCTTTGAATTGATGGGCGCACGGCGCGGTAAAATGGTGGATATGCAAGCCGAACATGGCACAACATTCCTCAAATACATCGTCCCAACCCGCTTCTTAATCGGTTTCCACAGCCAATTTATGCGTGCTACCAGTGGTATGGGGCAACTTCACACCCTGCATTATGGCTATGAGGTGTTGCAAGGCGAAGCCCCAGAACGTCAATTTGGCAGTTTGGTCGCCGACCAAGATGGCACAGCCACCGCCTATTCGATTGTCGGTTTGCAACAACGCGGTTCATTTTTCATCGCGCCCGGCACCGAAATTTATGAAGGTATGGTCATTGGTGAAAGCATCCGCAACGAAGATTTGAGCATCAATGTGGCAAAAGCCAAACACCTGAACAACTTCCGCGCCAAACCGTCCGAAACCACCGATGGCTTAGTCCCACCGCGTGATATGAGCCTTGATGATTTTATCGAATTTATGGCAGAAGATGAACTATTAGAAGTCACACCCCAAAGTTTGCGCCTGCGTAAGCGTATTTTGAACAACGAAATGCGCCTAAAGGCACAAAAGGCACAAAAGAAATTAGTGGGCGAGAAATAAAAATCAAACAGAGGTGTGTAGGGGCTTGCCATGGCAAGCCCCCTATACAACAACTTAACAACAAAAGC